>JBNJFG010000028.1:0-24375 GCA_051746665.1 Bacillota bacterium | reverse complement strand
ATACTAAAAATGCTGTTAATAATTTTTTTAACATCTAAATCTCTCCTTTTTTAATTGATTAAAATTATTTTATTAACTAAAGCTTAAACTAAATTTTAAAAGTATACTAGGTCCCTAAAGAATAATGCCAGACTTGGGAAAAGAACCATCATGATTGAAGCCGAAACAAACAATAACATGTAGGGCCAGACACCTTTAACAACTGTGATAAAGTCCTCGTCAAAAACGGCCGACGCGGTAAAGATATTACATCCAAACGGTGGTGTAATAGCACCGATACCTGCCTGCATTGTAGCAATCAACCCTAAATGAATTGGGTCAACACCAGCTTTCATAGCTACTGGATAAAAAATTGGTGTTAAAATTAGTATTACTGGAATTGAATCTACAAACATACAAGAAACAAAGAAGAAAATACTAATTGCAAACAGAACATATGTTGCTGAAGGATCTGCACCTAAAACTCCAGATGTTAACATCTGTGGGATTTGAGCAAAAGTAATTACCCATGAGAATGCTTGACCTCCTGCTACAAGAATAAAAACTGTTGCAGTTACAACACCTGTAGAAAGTGCAATTTCTGGTAGCTGTTTAAATTTAACTGATTTAAATATAAATAACTCTATCAGTGCAGCATATAGAACTGAAACTGCAGCTGCTTCTGTTGGACTAAATACACCTGTATAAAAACCACCTAAAACAATTACTGGGAAACCTAAAGGCCAGATTGCCTGTTTCATAGAATCAAATCTTTCTCCCCAGGTAGCTTTTTCTGTAGTAGGTATTTTTTTAACTTTAGCATAAATATAATCGAATGTTGCAAAAAGCAAGAAAACAATAATTCCTGGTCCGATACCTGCAATAAATAGTTCTCCAACTGAGGTACCTGTAACAACCGCATACATAATCATTGTAATACTTGGTGGAATCAATAAAGCTATGTTCGCCGAACTCATTAATAATGCTAATGTGTGAGAAATATCATACCCGGCTTCTGACATCTTTTTGTGCATTGTTTTTCCAACAGCTACTAAAGTTGCCTGTGTGGAACCTGAAATGGCACCGAAAAGTGTACAAGTAGCACCGGTTGTAATCGCTAACCCACCACTCATGTGACCAACAAATTTATCAACCATGTCCAATAATCTATCTGCTGTTTCTCCGGTACTCATAATATCAGCTGCAAAAATAAACATTGGTACAGCAAGTAAGGTATATGATGATATTCCGGCTATTGTTTGCTGAGTTATTAACATTGGTTGTATCAATGGGAATTCTCTGATTAGTACAACAAGTGGAGCTATGATCATTGCAAACATTAATGGAAATCCTAGAAATAAAAATCCAAACATTAAACCTAATAATAAAGCAACCATTTTCTCAACTCCTAACTTTTAATTTTAATTAACTAATTCTTCATCCGTATTTAATTTTAAATCTTGATCTGGATTAAGATCGAGATCTTCATTTAATTCACAACTAATATCAGCTTCAGATAATGTTCTTTCACTACCAATATAAATATTATCTTTATCTTTAATATTTACTACAATAGTTACAAGATACTGCAGTGATGCAAGAAAGAAACCCAAAGGGACAAAAACATATAAGATCCACATTGGAAACTGTAGGGAAGAAGTAATTCTTCCAGAACCCATAATTCTATTCACATATAATGTTCCTAAATATCCTAACCACCATAATAAAACAGTCGAAACAGATGACGTGAAATAAATATATATTTTTTTAAACTTTCTAGGAATAGAATCAATTACCGCTGACATCGTAATATGTTTACCCATTCTGGCTGCATAACTAATTCCAATGAATGTGACCATTACAATTAAAATTTGCCCGATTTCTTCAGCAGCCTGAATACTGCTGTTAAGAAAAACTCTAGAAAATACATTGGCAACCAAAACAATTGACATTACTATTATTCCATAACTGATTATAAGCTCTTCAAATTTTCTGATTTTTTTATTTAAAGCAATTATTAAATTCACCATTTTATCACCTCTCATTTTTACTAAAATACTTTTCTTTTCACAAAATAATTATCTGTTTAAATAACTAAACACACTTTTAAGATGCATTTCTACACCTAATTTAAGGGAATCCTCGTCAATATCAAATTTAGGATGATGATGAGGATAAGTACAATCTTTTTCTTCATTACCAGCCCCCACGAAATAAAATGTTCCTGGAACTTTTGCAGTGAATTCAGCAAAGTCTTCTCCTGCCATACAAACATAATTAACAATATTTTCTTTACCAAAAACATCTTCAGCTGCTTTTTCTACAATCTTGGTAGTTTTTTCATTATTAATTAATGTACTATTGCTTGGTAAAAATTCTAATTCATAATCAGCTCTATGTGCTTTACAGATATTGCTGACTATTCTTTCAAACCTTTTTTCAGGACATTCCTCACTATCATCTCCACCTTCGTAAAGATAACGCATAGATCCTTTAACTTCTAACTCGCCTGGAATTACATTTGGAGCTGTTCCCCCATTTATTTGCCCAAACATAATAAGAGTTGGCTTTAAAATATCAATCTCTCTAGTTTGAATCATCTGAACACTCTGGATTATATTAGCCAATGGTAAAAAGGGATCAACCGCTGTATGTGGGTTACCACTATGTCCACCCTGTCCTTTAACTTTTAATTCGAAATTCTCATGTGAACCCATAAAAGGACCAGAAGAAATACCAACTTTTCCAGATTCAATTGGTGACCAAAGATGAATACCAAATACTGCATCTACATCAGGATCTTCGAGAACTCCATCTTCTACCATATATTTTGCGCCAGCATCTTCCTCATTGGGCTGAAAAACAAATTTAATAGTACCCTTTATTTGATCTTTCTGCTTAGATAAGATTTTAGCAGCTATTAAAAGCATTGCTATATGACCATCATGGCCACAAGCATGCATTACACCTTCGTTTTCTGAACTAAAAGGAAGACCTGTATCTTCTGTAACTGGCAGAGCATCCATATCAGCTCTTAACATAACAGTTTTTCCTTCTTCATTCCCTCTTAATACTGCGACAACACCTGTTTGTGTTATTTTTTCTACTTCGAGGCCTAAATCTTTTAAATACTTATATATTTTTTCTGAAGTTTCAAACTCTTTAAAACCCAGCTCTGGAATTTTATGAAATTCTCTTCTTAAATAAACTAGTTCATCTTCATGCTCTAAAACATTTTCATGTAAGTCCATTATTTTTCCCCCTTCAAGAATATTTTGAATTTGAAGAAATTTATATCAACCGCTAAAATAGCGGTTGATATATAGTCTTTTTATTTAATAAGTTCTTCCATTTTTGCTAATGATGAATCTAAATCAGCAATAATATCTTCTATATTTTCTACACCTACTGAAAGTCTTACCTGTCCTTCATTAATTCCGACTGCTGCTCTTTCTTCAGGAGTCATGTCAAAGTGACTCATAGATGGTGAATGCTGAATTAATGAATCAACATTACCTAAACTTGTAGCTAAGCTAATCATTTCAACACTATTCATTAGTGCTTTACCAGCATCAAATCCATCTTTAAGATCAAAACTGATCATTCCACCAAAACCATTCATCTGTTTTTTAGCAAGTTCATGCTGTGGATGCTCAGGTAAGCCTGGATAATATACTTTTTCTACTGCAGGATGATCATTTAAATACTCAGCAACTTTCATTCCATTTTCACAATGTCTTTCCATTCTTAACTCTAAAGTCTTCATGCCCTGCATAACAAGCCAGGCATCAAATGGAGAAATAACTGCCCCTAAAGTTTGTAGATGCGGCATTCTAACTTTTCTAATGAATTCCTCACTACCAACAATTACTCCAGCTACAACATTACCATGACCACTCAGATATTTAGTAGCACTATGAATTACAACATCTGCTCCTAAATCCAGAGGGTTTTGGATATATGGAGAAGCGAAAGTACTGTCTACTAAAACCTTTGCTCCATGTTCGTGTGCGATCTCTGATATTTTTTCAATATCTGTAATTCTTAAAATTGGATTACATGGTGTTTCTAAGTAAATAATTTTAGTATTTGGCTGAATTGCATCCCTAACAGCGTCATAATCAGTTGTATCTACTAAAGTAAGTTCCACTCCGTAATCAGATAATATCTGATCCATAAATGTTATAGTACATCCATAAAGCACATCACTTGCTACAATATGGTCTCCACCTTTAACCAGAGTCATAATTGCTGTTGAAATTGCTCCTAATCCAGAAGCTAAAGCAATACCCTCTTCCCCATTTTCTAGTAGAGCAACTTTTTTACCTAACTCAGCTTCAGATGGACTGCGGAACCTTGTATATGTATACCCTAACTCCTGATCTTTGTTTAATCTAATTGCCTCATCTACATTATCTAAAACATAAGTAGATGTTTGATAAATTGGACTGTTATGTGCACCTGTTCTTGGATCATGCTCTTGACCTAAGTGAATTGTCTTAGAACCAAACCCCATTTTTTTCTTATCCATTTTAATAATTCCTCCTATAAGTTGATTTAATTTATTTAGAAATTTAAATTTTCTGACGTAAATTGTATACTATATACTGTCGACAATAAAAATATCTAAAAAAAATTTTGTTTTTGTTTATCTATATTTAGCTCATTTTATACATTTCTATATGTTCTACTAAGGCAGCTTTGGCTTTTTCAGCATCGCCGGCTCTTAAATATTTTACTATACCCTTATGAGTTTCAGCTGTATTTTTTAAATCGCCAGTCATTTCAGTATCAAACAGCATTGCCATTTGCAGCTGGAGATGAAGATCAAATAAAATTTCTAATCTTCTTGGACTATCTGCTTTTTCCCAAATATATTTATGAAATTTTATGTCTTCCCTATTGATTTTAATCTTTTTAGTATTAAAATCATCGTCAGAATTTGCTGTTTCTTCCATTAATTCAATTTTATCTTCAAGAAATTTAAAATCTTTTTCATTTAATTTATCATTATCTACTATCTTATCTATAATACAACTTTCTAAAGAAAGTCTTATTTGATAAATTTCTTTAATATCTTTTTCTGTTAATTCTACAACATAAGTCCCTTTGCGAGGTATCTGTGTTACTAAGCCCTGGCTGCTCAATTCTTTAATTCCTTCTCTTATTGGGGCTCTACTTATACCTAATTCATTTGCAACTTGGACTTCATTTATTTTTTCATTTGGTTTGTATTCACCTGTTAATATTTTTTCAGTTAAATAATTAACCGCAACGTCCTTCAAACTTTTTGTTTGATAAGATGTTTGAGCAATCATAATGCACCCCCTCTTATCGTTTGTCGACTGTTTACATTATAGCATATTCATAATTATCATGCAATTAAAATATCAATTATTTTTAAAAAATTTTAAAATATTTTTGATCATTTTTCTATTTAGAGATTTTAATACCTTAATTCTGAGTTTATTTTTGAAGAGAAACCCAATTTTTAAGTTGAGCTTCTCTTCATTATTAGATTTTGTAAAGTTATTTTTACTTAGTGTATAATTTTTTAGGGAAATCATAGAATTCTTCGCAACCATTTTCAGTAATTCTGATTGCTGAACTCATTTCAAATCCAATATCATCCTGCCAGATAATAGGAATTAAGTGGAAAGTCATATTTTCTTTTAAAACAGTTTTATCTTTAGGTCTCATACTTGCAACCTGCTCTCCCCAATCTGGTGGATAGTTAAGACCAAAAGCATAACCCAGTCTAGATGCATCTACTAAGCCACCCTTAGCAATAGAATTTCTCCATTTTTCTTCTACAGCTTCACATGTTACTCCTGGTTCAATAAAATCGAGAGTTTCATCTAAACCTTCAATAACTAGATCGGTAATTTCCTGCATTCTCTTAGGAGCTTCACCTAAATATACTGTCCGAGCTATTGGTGCGTGATAACGGTTATAACAACCTGAAAGTTCTAAAATAACTGGCTCATTTTCTTTGTATCTTCTATCAGACCAGGTTAAATGTGGTGCATCAATACCGTCACCAGCTGGCATTAAGGGCACTATAGCTGGATAGTCTCCACCAAATTCGTCAGTTCCACTAATTTGTGCATGAGAAATTTCTGCAGCTGCATCACATTCTCTAACACCTACGTTTACAGCTTCAATACCTGTTTTCATAACTTTTTCTGCAATTTTTCCAGCTCTCTTCATGAACTCTATCTCTTGTGCAGATTTAATTGCTCTTACTTTAGCTACTAAGAAAGTTGCATCTTTAAATCTAGCATTAGGTAAACTATCATTTAAAATCTGATATGTTTTATGAGTGAAATAGAACTGATCCATTTCAACACCAAAAATTTTATTTTCCCAACCCTTATCTTTAATAACATCTACTACAAAATCAATTGGATGCTTTCCAACTGGAGAATGAACATAATCATCATCATAATTTCTAATATTCTCTTCACTTAAGAAAGTTGTTACTTTTGCAGCATTTCCATCCATATTTCTACCAATCCAGACTGGCTCATCTTGATCTAAGGAAATAATTACACACTGATGAACATAAAATGACCAACCATCATATCCTGTAAGATAATTCATATTTGCAGGATGGGTAGCAATTAAAACTTCAATACCAGCTGCTTCCATTCTTTTTTTAGTCTTTTTGACTCTCTGTTCATATTCTTTTTCTGTAAATAACATTTTATTCCTCCTTATGATTTTATGTTAAATTAATTTTACTAACAAATTAAATTTAATGCTTTTGGGCCTGAATAGCAGTAATAGCTGTTAAATTAACTATTTCCTCCACAGAGCAACCTCTTGATAAATCATTGATTGGTGCTGCAAGGCCCTGCAAAATTGGTCCTATAGAATCAGATTTAGCCAAACGCTGGGCTAATTTTACACCAATATTACTAGACTGTAGATCAGGAAAAACTAAAACATTTGCTTCTCCTGCAATTTCACTGTTCGGTGCTTTTCTAACCCCAACACTTTTAACAAGAGCTGCATCTGCCTGTAATTCTCCATCAACTTTCAACTCAGGAAACTTATCATGAGCAAGTTTTACTGCATTTTGAACATTTGTCACATTTTCATGACTTGCACTACCCATTGTTGAAAAGGAAAGCATAGCAATTTTGGCCTCAAATCCAAGTAAATCTTCAACTGTCTCAGCTGTAGATTTAGCAATTTCAGCTAATTGTTCAGAATTGGGAGTAGGATTAACTGCACAATCAGCAAAAGTTATAATCCCATTTTCTCCAAAATCTTTATCTTTTAAAAGCAGTATTATGGCACTAGATACTGTTGAAATCCCTTTTTTAGTTTTTATTATCTGAAAGGCAGGTCTTAGAACATTACCTGTCGGATTTGCTGCTCCAGCAACCATCCCAGCAGCTTTATCTGTATAAATCATCATAGTTCCAAAGTATAAAGGATCTTTGATCATTTTTTCAGCATCATTTTTATTAATCCCTTTGTGTTTTCTCATTTCATAAAATTCATTGCTGAATTCTTCTATGTACTCTGAATCTTCAGGATCAATTATCTCTAAACCGTCAAGATTTACACTGTTTTTAGCAGCTATATTTTTAATTTCAGCTAAATTACCTAAAATAACTATTTCAGCAGTGCCTTCTTTTTCAATGATTTCAGCAGCTTTAATAATCCTCTCATCTTCACCTTCAGCAAAAACAATTTTTTGCTTATCTAAAGCAGCTTTTTCTTTAAAACTCTTTAAGATATCCATTTTTCACCTCCTTCTAAAACTAACTGAAAGTTATAAAATAGCTTCAGTTTTGATTTTAAAGATAATAATTTTTGATTTTTATTATCTTGTTTTTATAAGTTTCAAACAATTGACAACAATATACAGTCATCTGTCGACAATCTCTTATATTTATAATTCTCTGCCAATTCAAAATCTCCTTCTTTTTTTTAATAATTTTTTATAATTTTTTTCTGTTTTTTAAATAAAACCTGTGTAGATGCTGTCAAAACAAGACCTACACCCATAATTTGAATTAGACTAAATTGTTCAGAAAAGATAATGAAAGACAAAATAATTGTCATAATTGGTTCTGTCATTCCCAAAATTGAGACAATTGTGGGACTAGTAAGTTTAATTCCAGCAAAAAATGACAAAAAACCTCCAACAGTAATTAAAGTAATTAAACCAACATAAATCCAACTAACAGGAGTGAAGCTAAAATCAAGCTTATTTTGATATAATCCTGCAGCTAAAAAAGTAAAGGCTGCAAAAAAACAGATATAAGCCGTTGTAACTGATAGGGGGATTGTGTCTAAAATATGTCTTCCATATATTGCATATACACTATAGGAAATAGATGCTCCCAGGGCCAGCAGAATTCCAATTTTATTTAAATTATTAAAATTCTCTCCAAATAACATTATTAAGCCAGCAAAAGAAACAATAATTGAAAAAATAATTCTTTTTGTTATTTTTTCACCATTTACCAAAAATGAAAGCAGAGCTACAATAATTGGATAGGTATAAAATAATAATACTGCTAGCGAAGGAGAAATAACTGATATTGCAGAAAAGTAACAGATACTAAAAACTGAATAAATTATTCCTCCCTGCACAAATAGTTTTAAGTGATCATATATATTGAGATTAATTTCATTTTTATTAATGAAGATATATGAAAATAAAACTACAGCAGCCATCATAAATCTTAAAAATAAAAGAGAATAAACACTAACTCCTCCATCATAGGCAAAAACAGCCAGAACCGGTGTCATTCCAAAACCAGCTGCAGAAAACAAAGCAAAAATTGCTCCTTTATAATAAGGGTCCATTAACTATCACTCCTGTGACTATTATTTGTATTTTAAAAAATTCCGTTATATTCTCTTTTTATTAAAGCAGATTTAACGAAATCTATCATGGTTATAAAATCAAAAACAGGAAGCGAAAGAGATTCTTGAACAGATTTTGCATAAGGTGGAAGCATACTGCATTCTATTAAAACTGCTGCAATCTCATTATTTTCTGCAATCATCTTTTCACTTACCTCTAACACTTCTTTTTCAATTTTTTCTGTATCTAAATAACCTTCTTCCATAACTCCAAATTTATAGAAATTTTCTTTTTTCTCCATTCCTTTAATCACAACTCTTGATCTATCAATATTAACTGCTTTTAAAAAACTTTGATCATCTAAACTATCTGCTTTAGCACTAACAATACCTACTTTTTTATCTTTTCCAATTATTGAAGAAATAAATGGGACCTGTAAAAGACTTGATAAAAATACAGGTATGTCTACAGCCTCTGCAATTTCTTTTTGAAAAAGAGCAAAAAATCCACAGTCTGCTGTTATAGCTTTAACCCCAGATTGCTCCAGTTCCTTAGCAGCTTTAATTAAAATATCTAAAGCAGTCTGATCTTTATTTAATAATCTATCAAAGGTGAGTCCTTCAACTAATTTATATCTAACCGGATAATCATAGGTGCTCGCATTCCCAACATCTCCCGGGATAAATGGTGCCTTAAAGTCTAAAAGCAAGATTCCAATAACTTCTCCATAATTGTCTTGAGATTCATTTGCATGATATATCATTTTAAAAGCCTCCTTAAATATTTTGAGTTTAGTGATTTCAAACTAAATAGTCATTCCTGCTCCTTGATCAGCTGATTTACATAATTGAGCATAAATATGCATCATACCCTGTTTAACCTTTGCTTCGGGCTGCTGCCATTTTTCTCTTCTCACAGCTAATTCTTTTTCACTAAGCTTAATATCTAAAGTCGAATTCTTGATATCCACAGAAATTGTATCTCCATCTTTGACAAGGGCCAGTGGTCCCCCGGCATAAGCTTCTGGAGTAACATGTCCAATAATGGGGCCATGATTAAAACCAGAAAATCTGCCATCAGTTATTAAACCAACGCTTTCATCCAATCCATATGCCACTAAAGCATCTGTACTCAACATAATTTCTTTCATTCCCGGAGCTCCTTTTGGTCCTTCATAGCGAATCACCATCACATCTCCCGGTTTTATTTTCCCTTCTTTAATTGCTTTAACTCCTTCTTGATCACGATTAAAAACCTTTGCTGGTCCGGTGAATTTTTTCATGCTTTCTGGTACTGAAGATGATCTGACAATAGCACTGTTTGGAGCCAGATTCCCTCTTAGAATTTTTAAACCACCATCACCATTAACCGGATTATCTAAGGACCTGATTACTTCTGGGTTCATATTTTTCGCTTCAGCAATTATTTCTCCAATAGTTTGACCGGTTATAGTAGAAACATCTAAATCTAAATATGATTCTAATTCTTTTAATAATGCCGGTACACCTCCTGCTTTATGGAAATCGACCACTGAATAATTTCCTGAAGGTTTAACTCCACAGATACACGGTATTTGATTGCCGAATTCTGCAAAATCATCCATTGTTAATTCCACTTTGGCCTCTCTTGCTAGAGCTAATAGATGCAGAATCACATTTGTCGATCCTCCCATAGCAATATTTGTTTTAACAGCATTTAAGAAAATTTCTCTATTTAAAATATCACTCGGTTTCAAATCTTCTTCTACCATAGAAATAATTCTTTTGCCTGCCAATCTGGCCGCTCGTTTTTTGTCAGCATATACGGCTGGAATAGTAGCAGTCCCTGGTAAATTAAGTCCTAATACTTCTGTCATAATCTGCATACTGTTGGCTGTACCCATTGTCGAACAGGCTCCGGGACACATACAGGCAATATTTTCTATATCTCTTAGCTTCTGGCTATCTGCATCTTTGCCCATTGTCATCACACCAACATCAGATGGCAAAACTTCTTCCCCTTGATATTCACCGGTCAGCATGGAACCCCCAGTAATAACTATCGAAGGTACATCAACTCTAATTGCCCCCAACATCACACCAGGAATAATATTATCACAGCTGGCCAGTAAAATTAGTCCGTCAAATTGATGGACAGTAGAAACATATTCTACCCCCATCGCCACCACATCTCTTCCTGCCAGCTCATATTTTAATTCTTCTTCACCAACAATCATATCACCACAGGTTGAAGGTGCACCAAACTCCACTGGTACTCCGCCTGCAGCCCAAACTCCCTGTTTGATGCTTTCTGCAATTCCATTTAAATGAGCATGTCCCGGTGCTCCCTCATTATATGTATTAACAATCCCAATATGGGGTTTCTTTGTTATATCTTCATCATCAAAACCACAACCTTTAAGCATCGCTCTTCTCATAATTGCATCTGTACCAATAAATTTATTGTTCATTTTTTATTCCTCCCAGTATTTTTTAAATAGATTTTGCTACTTCGTAAGCATCCCAGATAGAATACATTATATTTGCTACTTCTTTAGAATCACCAATTAGATTAATTTTTAGATTTAGATCTTTAATTTGGTGATATAGTTCTTTATTTTCTTTATAGCCCGCAGCTATTATAACAGTATCTGCTTCTAATTCTTCTCTTCTAAAATTTTTAGAAATTATACTTACAGTATTATTATCTATTTTCAAAATACTGCTTCCGGTTTTCACTTTTATCTCATGAAAATCTATCAAATCTTTTAACATATCAGAATTGGCATGAGAAACAAAAACTGAATCTAATAAACGATCCCTCATTTCTACAATTATTATTTCTTTTCCTTTTTCAGCCAGCCAGACAGAGGTTTCTACACCAACTAAACCTCCACCTAAAATTACTACCTTCTCACCGATTAAATCTTCATTTGTTAATGCTTTACAAGCAGTTAATACATTTTTTTGATCAACCCCATCAATTGCTGGAATTTTTGCTTTTGATCCTGAAGCTATGATAATTTCATCTGGAGATATTTTTTCTATAAATTCTTTATCAATTTCTTGATTTAAATAAACATTAACTCCACTTTCTTTCAATTCACCTTTATACCAATCAATTAATTTTCTTTCATCTTTTTTAAATTCAGGTACTGAAGCTTCAATCAAATGACCACCTAAATAATCATTTTTTTCATATAAAGAAACTTTATGACCTCTTAAAGCACTAACTCTAGCAGCTTCCATTGCAGCGACCCCACCTCCTACAATCATTATTTCTTTTTCTTTCAAGGCGGGAGTTATTTGATATTCTGCTTCTCTACCACAAACTGGGTTGACAGCACATGATATTTTTTTGCCGCTCTCTAACCTTCCCATACAGCCATCATGACAGGCTAAGCAAGGTCTGATTTTATCTATCTCATTATATTTAACTTTGTTCGGCCATTCAGAATCAGCTAAAAGCCCTCTCCCTATCAAAACCATATCTACTTTTTCTTCAGCAACTGCATTAGCTGCTAATTCTGGATCATCCATTCTGCCCGCTGTTAAAATAGGTATATCCACTACTTCTTTTAATTTTTCTATATATGGTAGATAAGTTCCGTGCTCCATATATGTAGGAGGATGAGCCCAGTATAAAGCCTCATATGATCCTAAATCTGCATTAAGAGCATCATAACCTGCTTCTTCGAGTTTTTTAGCAATCTTTAAACCCTCTTCTAATGTTCTTCCTTTTTCTTTATAATCTTCGCCAGGTAATCCACCCTGATGTAAATCTTTGATACAGCTTTTTACTCCATAGCGTAAAATAACTGGATAGTCTCTACCCAGTTCTTTTTTTATACCTTCAACAATTTCTACAGCAACTCTTAATCTTCCATTCAAATCGCCACCATATTTATCTGTTCTTTTATTAAATAATGATAGAGCAAATTGATCTATTAAATAACCTTCATGCATTGCATGAATTTCAACTCCATCAAAACCAATAGATTTTGCTAATTTTGCAGCTTCTATCATTTGTTTAATCATAAATTCTACTTCTTCAGTTTTTAGTTCTCTACATGTAATTTCCGGCTGACTAAAATGATCCACTGCAGATGGTGCCACAGGATGACTATCTACCAAATCTAAAAATAGCGATCTCCCAAACCCCATTGTCAGCTGCAAAAATATTTTAGACCCATAGGCTTTTACTCTTTCAACCATCTCACCAGCAGTCAATTTAAACGCCGTCGGGTTTGTTGAAATATTTTGAAAAATTCCGGTATGGGTCTGTTCAATAGTATTTTCAACTTCTACACCACCGGTTATAATTAAGCCAGCTCCTCCTTTTGCTCTTTCTACATAGTATTCAATTGCTCTCTGATCAAAAGCGTTATCAGAATTAATTAATCCTGAGGCAGCCATAGGTGCCATTCCGATTCGATTTTTGATCTCTAAATCAGCAATTTTAATTGGCTTAAATAAACTAGAAAAATATTTGTCCATCTTTTCACCCTCCTATTTTTTCGATTCTACTCTTAATATAATGCAATATTTATGCCGATGCTTATATAGAGGGCATCCCGGGTGAAAAGCTGGTTTTTTTATGATTTTTTAATCTTTTCAAGACATTTTAAATACTTTTAGTCTTGTTTTATGTCAAGTTTTTTTACAGCTGTCAAAAGAAATTACAGCCAGTTTACTGGTGATCAAGATTATATTTTTCCAATTTATTGTAGAGTGACTGCCTGGATATACCAAGTTTTTCTGCAGTTTGAGTAATATTATTTACCTTTTCTTTTAATGCATTTGAAATCAAATGTTTTTCTAATTTTTTAATATTATCTTTTAAAGAATTATCTTTTGCAACTTCAAACTTTAAGTTATTATAATTTTGAGCTAAACCAATGCTTTCTAAAATATATTTTGGAATATCATTAATACGAATTTTATTACCCTCAACGCTATTGATAAAAGCACTTTCTAAACAATTTTTGAATTCTCGAACATTTCCCGGCCAGTCATATTTTAAAAATGCCTTTTCAACTCTAGTATCTATTCCTTCAATACCTTTAGAAAATTTATTATTATAATTTCGTATAAAATGGTCACACAAAACTTTTATATCATCTTTTCTTTCTCGCAACGGTGGTATTTCAACATTTACGACACTCATTCTGTAAAATAAATCTTCTCTAATTCTATTTGATTTTAATAAATTTCTAATTTTTTCATTAGTTGAAGCAATTATCCTAACATCAGTTTTATATTCTTTCCGGCCACCAATTCGACGAACTCTGCCATTTTCAATAACTCGGAGTAATTTAGCCTGAAGAGACAGAGGCATCGAATTAATCTCATCAAGAAAAATTGTGCCTCCATTGGCTAATTCAAACAACCCCTTTTTTTCTTCTGAACCTGTAAAACTTCCGCTGGTAGTTCCAAAAAACAAACTTTCCATTAAATTTTCAGGTATAGCTGCACAGTTCTGCGAAATAAAAGGTTTACAAGATCGATTACTTGCATTATGAATGGAATGCACAAATAATTCTTTTCCGGTGCCGGTTTCTCCATAAATCAAAATATTTGAATCATATTTAGCAGCCCGCTTGAGCTGGGCGATAATTCTCATTACTTCAGCATTTCTAGTAATAATATCTGAAAACTTATAATTAGATCCTAAATTATGTTCTCGCTGATTTATTGGTTCAGTTTCAGAAGTATTCACTATAGTATTAATATCATAGGATAAAAAAACCACTCCTAAAATACCATCTTTATTTTTTAAGGGAAAAGCTGTATTGATCGAATTAACTTCTGTTCCATCATCTAACTGCATAACTTGAGGCTGGTTGACTACTGCTTCTTCAGTTTTCAGAACCTTTAAAGCTGTACTAGTTTCCCAGTCCAGCCAGGGATAGACTTCTAAAAATGGTTTTCCCACCACTTCTTCTGTTCCTAACTTATTGTGAATATCATTATAATTATTATAATAAAGTATTCTAGCATCTGTATCGATAATACAAATAACATCGGTTTCTCTAAATGCACGTTTTATATGCTGAAGATTTTTAATAGACAAAAAATCTCCTCCTTAAACAATTAATTGAATTATAAATTGAACTTATTAACTGTTTCTGTTAATTTATCTGCTGTTTCTGCTAAAGTTTTAGCTGATTTAACTACTTCTTTAGTAGAATTAAGCTGTTCTTGACTATAAGAGGCAACCTCTTCTGATCTTTGAGCAGATTCTTCACTAACTGCAGCAATTTGATTGATTATTTCAGCAACTTCTTTACCTTTAGTATTAACTTTATTGGTTTTTAAATCAATATTTTCAATAATTTCACTTAATGTCATTGAAACTTTTTTAACTTGATCAAAAGATAACTTTGTTTTTTCTATAACATCAACACTACTTTTTACAACTTCCTCTGTTTCATCCATCTTACTTACAGAGTTGTCAACACCTGCTTGAATATCTTTTATTAGTACTTCTATTTTTTCTGTAGCTTTAGACGATTCTTCAGCTAAATTTCTTATTTCATCTGCTACAACACTAAATCCACGCCCTGCTTCACCAGCCCGAGCAGCCTCAATAGCTGCATTTAATGCTAATAAATTTGTTTGAGATGCAATTCCATTGATAAGATTTACTATATTACCTATTTCTTCAGATAAAACACCCAATTCTCCAATACTATCTGATACTTGAGAAGTATTTTTATTAACACTTTCAATTTTTTCTATAGAACTTTCCATAGATTGACTTCCATCTTCAATATTATCCATCACAACTTTTGTTTCACTTTTCATGTTTTTAGACATTTTATCAATATTATCTATTTCTTTGCTCAGTTCCGCTACAACAGCTGTACTTTCTTCAGTTTGAGCCGATTGCTCTTCAGCACCAGAAGCAACATGTTCAATAGACTCTCCTACTTTCTCTGCTGAATCTTCTAAACCTTCTCCAGAAGCACTAAGTTCTTCACTGGAAGATGATAAATCCAATGCAATATTATTAATTTGCGATATCATGTCTTTTAAATCTTCCTGCATTTCATTTAAAGCTTCAGATAAAATTGATATTTCATTATTACCCTTTACTTTTATTTTTTTAGTATTTAAATTCCCGGCAGCAATTTCTTTAGAAAAATTAGTAGCTTCTATGATTGGATCTGATATTTTTTTTGAAATATATACAGCAAGTATCGAAATTAAGATTAACAATCCTATAATAATTGTAATTATTTGTTTATACATTTTATTTATTTGTGTTTGCAGTTCACCTTTGGGAATAACTGAAATAAAATTCCAGGCTGTTTCTTGAGACTTATATGTATTGAATAAATATTCTTCATTTCCCATCACTGCTTCAAAAGAGGCATTCTCATTTTGATTCAAATTATTATTTAATCTTTCTACCCCAAGTTCTGAAACACTTTCAAAAGTTAATGATGATTCTCTAGGATGTGCTAAAATGTTATTTTGATCATCAACTAAAATAATAAAGCCTTCCTGCCCAATTGTAATATCTTTGATCAAAGAAGTTAAACTATTTAAACCAATATCAATTCCCAATACTCCCATAAATTCTCCTGCTTGATTATTAAAAGCAGTTACTGCTCCAATATTTACAGTATCATCTGCTTCCCAATAATAAGGATCGGTTAAAGAAACCTCTGTTTTATTGTTTACTCCAACTTCATAGAATGGTCTCTCGCGTGGATCGTAATTGCTTCCAACAACTCCCTCAGGATGCTGAATCATACCTCCATTCTTAGTGCCGATATAAATATAGGACACTTCTGGATGAGTTTTAGAAAAATCATCAAAAAGATAAAAAATATCTTCCTCAACTCCACCATTTTGGGATGGACTCATCATCAAATTATCATTTTGATTATTTAAGTATTTTGTAATGTTATTATCAACCTGTTTTATGTATTCATTTTGAGCTAAGAATTTAGTATTTGCCTTTAACTGTTGAAAATATAAATTTATTGCATTATCTACCTGTGCAACCTCTCTTTTGGTTGATTCTATAAAAGAATTTTTAATTATTCCTTCAACATTTTTGATCTGAAAATAACTTACAATTCCTAATGGAACCAACGCAATCAATAATAAAACAATTGTTAACTTAAATTTAATACTGTTAAAAAACATTTTTTTAATATTTTTAATTTTAATCACTCCTAAAATATTGTTTACTGTATACTGTCGACTTTACCTTAATTATTTATTTCTTCATTCTTTTAAAAAAACCTTTATTTTTTTAGAAAGAATTTAAAAATTTCTGAAATTAAACGATTTATCATTTGACAAGAAGAAATTTATTTATTATACTCTTATTCATACAATTTAAATATTTTAAAAGTTATGATAGGAAATGAATAATAAAAATATGATTATAGAGAATCGGATCTGCTGGAAACCGTATCTATTTTATTATTTCTCTCATCCTTGAACTATAAAGCTGAATTCAGTAAGCTTTATCGGATATTTATGTGTCCGTTATCAGATGCTAAAGTACTCTCAAAAAGTACTGATTAAGGCTATTGAAATTAATAGTGAATTAGGGTGGTACCACGTGAATTAACCTCTCGTCCCAGATAATAGATTTAAGCTGTTATTTGCGATGAGAGGTTTTTTATATATTTTTTTAAATTATAATCTAAATATTAAGAGGAGTTGAAGTTATGAAAAAACTGTCAGGTGCTGAAATCTTTATTGAGTCTTTGAAACAAGAGCAGGTAGAATTAGTTTTCGGATATCCTGGAGGAGCTGTTTTACCAATTTTTGAAGAATTTCGCAAATCAAAAATCAAATTTGTTATGCCTTATCATGAACAGGTTGCTGTCCATGCTGCTGGAGGATATGCTAGATCTACAGGCAAAGCTGGAGTTTGTTTGGCAACATCCGGTCCAGGTGGTACCAATTTAGTAACCGGTCTCGCTACTGCTAATATGGATTCTATACCCATTGTAGCTTTTACAGGTCAGGTTCCCATGTCTGCTATTGGTACAGATGCTTTTCAAGAAGCTGATATTAGAGGAATAACTGCGCCTATAACTAAACATAATTATTTAGTTAAGGATGTAAAGGATTTAGCCAAAACTATTAAAGAAGCTTTCTATATTGCCCAAACTGGTAGACCAGGACCAGTTTTAATTGATATGCCGAAAGACATATTAGTCCAGAAAGCTGAATTTAATTATCCTGATAAAGTTCATCTACCAGGATATAATCCAACTAATAAAGGCCATAATTTACAGATAAAAAAAGCTGCAGAGGCTATTAACAAAGCAAAAAATCCAATAATTTATGCTGGTGGTGGAGTAATAAACTCAGGCGGCAGTGAGGAATTAAGAGAATTAGCAAATAAAGCCGGAATACCTGTTGCAACAACAATGATGGGGTTGGGTTCATTTGATAGTACAAGTAAATTGAGTTTAGGAATGTTGGGACTACATGGAACAACCCAAGCAAATAAAGCAATACATAATGCTGATTTAATAATTGCTGTTGGCTCAAGATTTGATAATCGTGTAACAGGTAAAATTGATAAATTTGCTCCAAATGCAAAGATAATCCATATAGACATTGATCCAGCTGAAATTGGAAAACGTCTAGTGATTGAGATTCCTATAGTGGGAGATGTCAAAAAAGTTTTAGAAGTTTTAAACAAAAAAGTGGAAAAAAATGACCATCCAGAATGGATGCATACTATTGATAAATGGCGGGATTTGAATCTTAAAAAAGAATATACGCCCAAAAAGGGTAAACTAACACACCGCCAGGTTGTTGAAGAAATATATAATGTCAGTCCAAAAAATACTATAATAACTGCTGAAGTAGGACAACATCAGATGTGGGCTTCCCATTATTATAAATATACTGAGCCAAGATCTTTTATTTCATCCGGAGGATTAGGAACAATGGGCTTTGGCTTTCCAGCTTCAATTGGAGCTCAATTAGGTAATCCAGATAAAAAAGTTATAGCTCTAGCGGGAGATGGAAGTTTCATGATGAATATGCAGGATATGGCTACAATAGCTAAACAAAATCTGCCAATAAATATAGTTATATTTAACAATAAACAGCTTGGGATGATTAGACAGCTGCAGGAAGTATATCAAGACAAAAATTACTTTTCAACCTGTTTAAGAAAAGATGTTAACTGTCCACCAGACTGTTCGGTTGGAGGAACAAACTGTCCTCAAGAAATGATTCCTGATTTTGTAAAATTAGCAGAATCCTTTTCTAATTTTAAAGCAATTAGAATTGAAAAAGTTGAAGATATAAGACCTGCTTTAGAAGAAGCTATTAACAGTCCTAAACCCTATCTGCTTGATTTTATACTGGAAGAAGAAGAAACTATGTTTCCAATGGTTGTTGATGGGGATAGTTTAGATGAAATGCTTTTACACAAAGAAGAAATATAGAATAATCATCAGATGAAATTTATTTATAACTGCAAAAAAGGTGGAGAACAATTTTCAAAAAATTGTTAACTCCACCTTTTTCATTTATTTATATGTTATTTTATTATTTTTTATAAAAGATTATGCGCTTTCTTCTTGCTGTGCCGGTGCTTTCTCATCAAAAAGCTTCTCCGCACTTGGGAAAGCAAAATAGATAGCTAATAATCCGGCAATTAATACTAAGAAATTATAATGTAGATTAGGGATAATCTGAATCGGTGAAATTTTAGCTAATGATCCTGCTAATAAAATTTGTGCACCATAGGGAATGATTCCCTGCCATACACAGGCAAATATATCTAAAAGACTTGCACTACGTCTTAAATCAACATTGTTTTCGATAGCTATGTTTTTAGCAAGTGGTCCACTGATAATAATAGCAACTGTGTTGTTAGCTGTACAAATATCTGTAACACTAACTAAGGCTGCTATACCAAGTTCGGCACCTTTACTACTTTTTATTTTACTTGAAATAGCATATATTAAATACTGTAATCCACCTTCTTTTCGTATCATTGCAGCCAGACCGCCGGCAAACATTGATAGGAAAAATACTTCGGTCATACTATTAAATCCAGCATAAGCTTCCTGAGCCATTGCAATAAATGTGAAATCACCAAATATAATTCCTATTAAACCTGATAAGAGCATACCTCCAAATAAAACCATAAAAACATTTACTCCTATCAAAGCAAATACCAAGACTGCAATATATGGAATTACCTTAATAATTTCATAAGAATACTGTGAAGCCTGGACTGCTGTTTCTCCAGAGAAAAATAAGAATACTAATGTAAGAATAGCGGCGGGTAAAACAATTAAAAGGTTCATTTTAAATTTGTCCCGCATTTCAACACCCTGAGTTTGAGTTGCAGCAATTGTAGTATCAGAAATAATTGATAAGTTGTCACCAAACATTGCTCCACCAATAACAGCACCAATGGTCAGCGGTAATGGTAGTGCAGCTTTAGAAGCAATACCAACGGCTATTGGTACAACTGCACCAATTGTTCCCATTGAAGTACCCATAGCAGTAGCGATAAATGCTGCTATCAGAAATAATCCGGGAAGTAAAAATTGAGATGGTATAATAGAAAGTCCTAAGTTAACAGTTGCATCTACTCCACCCACAGCTTGAGACACTGTAGAAAAAGCACCTGCAAGTAAATATATCATACACATTATAATAACATTATTTTCTCCTGCACCTTTAACAAAAGAAGATACTCTCTCTTCCATTGACCCTGAACCCATAAAAAAGGCTACAACAATACCGACTAAAGCAGCTATAGGCGCCGGGAATTGATAAAACGCCATTTCTACTCCCTGCATAGAGAAATAAATACCCATACCCAAGTATAAAACCAAAAACACAAATAAAGGAATTAAAGCTACCGGATTCCCTTTATCCATTTCTTTAATATTCTTTTTCATCTACATTTAACCTCCATAAATTTATTTTTTAAATTTTCAGAGTATTATATCCTTATTAGACCCTCCGTTTTTTTTCGGAGGATCTATCTTATACAGTGATTTATTAATTTGGATTTTATTTATCTTATAAACTTATAAAGTTTCTAATGCGCCTTCTAGATCAGCAATAATATCTTCTACATCTTCAATACCAATTGAAATTCTAACTAATCCATCAGTAATTCCAGCTGCTAATCTTTCTTCACGAGGTACTGGAGCGTGAGTCATTGAAGCAGGGTGCTGAATTAAAGTATCAACATCGCCCAGACTTACTGCTAATGTTGCTAAATTTACATTATTCATCATTTTCTCGCCAGCACTGTGCCCACCTTTTAATTCAAAACTGATCATGCTTCCAAAACCAGAAGCCTGTTTTTTAGCTAAATCATGCTGTGGGTGACTTTCTAAGCCTGGATAAAATACTTTTTCAACTTTATCCTGCTTTTCTAAGAATTTAGCTACTTCCATAGCATTTTGAGTATGCTTTTCTACACGAATTGGAAGAGTTTTTAAACCTCTTAATAATAACCAGGCATTAAATGGACTGATAATTCCACCAAAATCTTTAAGAGTAGTCATTCTGATATCAGCTAACATTTCTTCTTTACCAGCAATAACACCAGCAATAGCATCACCATGGCCGCCAATATATTTAGTTGCACTGTGAACAACCATATCTGAACCTAATTCTAATGGGTTTTGCAGGTATGGAGTCATAAAAGTATTATCTGTAATAACTTTTGCTCCAGCTGCATGTGCTATTTTACTAACTTCTTCAATATCAACTAAATTAAGTGTTGGATTTGAAGGAGTTTCTAAATAAACCAACTTGGTATTATCCTGAATATTTGCTTTAACATTATCCAAGTTTGATAAATCTGCAAATGTAACTTCAAGTCCATATCTTGGTAGAATTTCTTCCATTAAAGAATGAGTACATCCATATAGGCAATCATGTGCTAAAATATGATCTCCAGCAAAAGCAACTGCCATTACAGATGATGAAATTGCAGCCATACCAGATGCGGTAGCAATTGCTGCTTCTGCACCTTCAATAGCAGCCATTTTTTCTTCTAATGCATTTTGAGTTGGGTTACCTAATCTTGTATAAATATAACCTTCTTTTTCCCCAGCAAATTTTGCTGCTCCATCTTTAACATTATCAAATGCGAAAGTTGAAGTTTGATAAATTGGAGTGTTATGAGCTCCAGTTACTGGATCAGCATGCTGACCTGCGTGACAACAAAGTGATTGAAAACCTAATTTTTCTAAATCTTTCTTTTCCAAAATAAAAACCCCCTGTAATTAATTTAAATTTAAATAAAATCTTTTTAGTTTACTTTCGCCTATATATAATGCAATTAACATGCCAAAAGCCTGTATTTTTTTATTTTTATTTTTAAAAAGCTGCCAATACAGGCTTTATCAAGGTTTATTTTATTTTTTAAAATATAGAAGATAACTTTTTTAACTTTAAAACTCATGTAAATAGTCTTAAAATTTTGAATGTCGTTAATTAATGTTTACACCTGCTTAAGTCTTTTTAAAGCTATTTATAATGATTAGACTATCTTTTACAGCATTTTAATCTAAAATAATACTGTAAAGTTTTATTTCCAAGTGGAAATATTATTTCACATCATACTTTTTGGCTTTATTTAAAACAGTGGTATGAGATACCCCTAAAACTTTAGCTGCTTTTCTCAAACTTTTTTCTTCATCTAAAGTATGAGCTATAACCATTTTTTCCAATTCACTTACCATCTCTTTAATAGAAGTAATCTCTTTTATAGCTAAATGATCTCCTTCTAATAATCTTTCATTTGTATTTATATTATCTTGATTACTCATAATATTGTTATTCTGCAGTCTTAACCGATCAAATATTATATCTTCTGCTTCTATCTTCTCCGAAGATACAAAATTAATTGCTCTTTCCAAAACATTTTTTAATTCTCTTACATTGCCGGGCCAATCATAAGATATTATCTTTTTCTTAGCTTCTGCAGATAAATATTTATTAGGAATTCTCATTTTATTAGTGATTTTCCAGATAAAATAATTACTTAAGGCAAATAAATCTTCTTTTCTTTCTCTGAGTGGTGGAATAATAACCGGGATGACATTTAATCTATAATATAAGTCTTCTCTAAATTTATTTTCTCTAATCATTTCCTCAATTTTTCTATTTGTAGCAGCAATTATCCTTACATCTATATTAATGACCTGATCTCCACCAACTCTTCTAATCTGATTTTGCTCAAGAGTTCTTAAAAGTTTTGCCTGCAGATGAGCTGACATTTCTCCAATTTCATCCAGAAAAATTGTTCCTTTATCAGCTATTTCAAAAAGACCCTGTTTACCACCTTTTTTAGCCCCGGTAAATGAACCTTCTTCATAACCAAAAAGTTCACTTTCTAATAAAGAATCTGGTAAAGCAGCACAGTTAACTGCTATAAAAGCTTCTTGACTTCTCGAACTGGCTGAATAAATTGCTCTAGCAAAAAGTTCTTTTCCTGTTCCGCTTTCCCCTCTAATAAATATTGTGGAATCATTTTTAGCAGATCTTTTTGCATATTCAATTAGCTGCTCCATTTTTTTGCTCTGATGAATTATATCGCTAAATTTTATTTTAGGTGTTTCATGAATAGTATTATATAATTTTCTTACTTCATCAATATCTTTCATTGAAGCAACTGCACCAATTAAGTTATTATCTTCATCAAAAATAGGAGTTGTGGTTGTAAAATAATGTGACTGTCCATACTCTCCTTCAATTAATACCTCTTCGTTTTCTATTTTTTCTTCTGTTTTTAGTGTTTCTAAAATTGTAATTTCATCTGAACCTATGATTTCTCTAATGTTTTTCCCAATAGACTCTTCTAAAGATGCATTTAATATAATCTCTGCTGATTTATTCATAGTACTTATTTTACCCTGTTTATCAACAGCAATAATACCTTCTTTCAAATTATTCATAACTGTTTTTAATTCTTGTTCTTTTACCTCAAAAGGCATATATTCAATATCAGATACCTCTTTAACAAAATCAAATTTCAATAATTCGTTAAGCAGTGTTTCCTTTTTAACTTTTCTACGCTGCGGTGAATTTCCAACACGAATAAAAATTTCTCCAGGAATAACTTCCATTGCCATTAAATTAATATTTAAGTCATCTATAAAATTTAACAGTTGACTTGTAACCCCAGGCATATCAATAACCTCTACCTTAAAAGAAACACTCATGTTTTTCTCCTTTCAAAATCATATTAAATAAATCAAAATAAATTTTCAAAATAATAATAGAGCACACAATCAAATTCCGATAATAATTAGACAAAAAATAAACACATATCTATAGCTTTTTATAATGTTAATATCAAAAAAACATTAATTAAAGATAGAATATGTGTAAATATTATAGCTTATAATAATTATAACATACAAAGATAGAAAAATGAAGAATCAGAATATTGCAAAAAGATATATAGATTTTAAATTATCTTAAAAAATGATTGATTTCTCTTGACAGCAACAAAAAGATATAGTACAATACTACTTGTGACATAAAGTGGAGAGATGTCCGAATTGGCTAAGGAGCCGGACTTGAAATCCGGTGAAGCCGAAAGGTGTCAGG
>JBNJFG010000027.1:8758-26407 GCA_051746665.1 Bacillota bacterium | reverse complement strand
TAATTCGTAAATTTGATTTATTAAAACTTTCGGAAAGCGAATGCGGTTAAATTTCTGCTTCTGCTCTTCTTCCCCGATCTCAAGATCATTCATTATATAACGAAATAATTCTCTTACAATTGACTTTTTCTTTGCCATCTCTTCTGTTATAACTTCCAGATAACTTTTTAAATAATTCTGATCTAACTGCTGACAGTTCTTTTTTAGAATTTCATAGGTTTCTCGCCAGCTCTCTTCAAAAACTTCTATATAAAGCTCCCATTTATTAGGGTAATAATTATAGAGAGTTCCAACTGCAATTCCAACTTCAGCAGCAATTTTGCGCATGCTGACATTTTCATAAGAATTGTTGCGAAATAATTCGAGTGCAGTTTTAGCAATTTCCTCTTCTAAGTTTTCAATAATCTTAGGCATCCTGATCTACTCCTTCTTAAATGCTTTCCTGCTCATACTGTAAATTTAAATTCTGTTCAACTTTATTTTTCGACTCCGTTTCCAGTTCTTTGATCTCACGATAAACATAGATAAATAAGATTGCTGTTAAAACAGCTGTCATTCCATCTGCAACTGGCTGTGCCATAAATAAACCTTCCATACCAAAGTTTTTAGACAACAGATAGATAGCCGGGATAAAGAAAAACCCCTGTCTGGATAGAGATAAAATAGTTGCCGGGACACCGTGTCCTAAAGCCTGAAATAAAGTGTTGATAGTAATTGCAAAACCAAGCAGCGGTAAAACCAAAGCATATAATCTTAAACCATTTGCAGCAATTTCTATAACCTCAGGGTCCTGACTGAAAAAGCTGATAACCTGTTCGTTAAAGAAAAAGAAAGCCACAAATAAAGCAATACCAAATATTGTAGTTCTCTTAATTGTGATTTTTATTGAATCCTTAAGTCTCTCAATCTGGCGGGCTCCAAAATTAAAACCTGCCACCGGCTGAAAACCTTGAGTAAATCCTGCAATTACAAAAAAACCAAAAGAAAATACCCGGTTAATTATTCCCACAGAAGCTACTACAGAAGCTCCATAAACAGCAGCCATATTATTTAAAACTGTCATTGCTACACTGCTTAAAAGCTGTCTGATTAAAGTAGGGACTCCAATTTTCATTATTTCAGTATAAATTGAAAGTGAAGGGCTGAATTCCCTGATTTTAAAATCAAGTACACTTTTATCTGATTTATAAAAAACAATTAGCATCACAGTAGATACTGCCTGAGCAATAACAGTTGCCGTTGAAGCACCTGCAATTCCCATCCCAAAGGTAAAAATTAAAATGGGATCTAAGATAATATTTAAAAGAGCTCCTGTGCTTAAAGCGATCATACTCATTTTAGCACTGCCCTCTGCTCGAACCATGTTGTTCATATTCATATTGCTCATTGTAAAAACTGAACCCATAATAATTATAGCAGTATAATTTACTGCATAAGGCATGATCACATCTGTTGCTCCAAAGAGTCTAAGTAATGGTCTTAAATAATAGAGGCCACCTGCAGCCATTATAATCCCTAAAATAAAGGTTGTGATAATCGAAGTTGTGGAAACTCGATTGGCCATCTCTTTATTATCCTCACCCAGCAGTCGAGAAATAAAAGAAGCTGAACCAATACCAAAGGTGAGTCCAATTGCCGAAATTACCATAAATAAGGGAAAAGCAATGGTAACCGCACCAATGGCTTCAGTTCCGATTCTCCCCACAAAAATTGTATCAACTATATTATATACTGCTGTCACCAGCATTCCTATTATCGCAGGAATGGACATCTCTGTCAATAATTTGGGAATCGGCATCTCTGCCAGTTTTCTTGTCTTTTCATCTTTATACATTTTATTACCTCCAACTATGTTATATAAATTATATTAACCAAATATTATATGAATGTTGTTCATAATATTATTAAAAAAAACTTTATGAATGATGTTCACTAAAATAAATTATAATGAATAAAGTTCATAAAGTCAAGTATATTTTATTGATTTTCAATATATTTCTTCCAATTTAAATCCAAAAAAAATTATTAAGCTGCTGTAATTGAACCCAGCAGCTTAAGTTGTTATTAAAGTTTAGTCCATTTATTTTTTAGCCAGAGAACCCATTGGATCCCATGGTTTTAAGATAACTGGATCTTTCTGATAAGAGCTAAGGTCAGCTTCAGATAAATACTTCTTATTAATGACCACTTCATAATTGAATTCTTTAAACCAGTCATTACTCATAATGAAAAATCCATCTTCACCAACTTTTTCACCCCAACTGTTTTGAACTTTCCAGCGTTCAGCCTGATCCTGATTATCAATATTTACTCCTGTAAAGACCATTGCGTGAGTTAAAATGCTTTCTCCATACTGCAGGCGTTCACCTTTATCTAAAGAAAATTTAGTATTTAAGAGATCTTCATAATTAAATAAATTTGTATCCATTATGCCTAAATCTCTATCAGACCACTGACCAACATCACAGCCAAACCAGACAGGTTCGCTATCTTTTAACTGGGCTTTACTGTAATTAATCAGTTTTTCAATTGGCAGATTTAAATAGTGAATCTGCTGACCTTCTTTTACATTACCTAAAAATTCTACTGTATAAGTTTGATCAAAAGGCTTATCGTTTGTTGGAGCATTAATAATACTCACATAATCGGTCATCTTAACTTTAGAATATTTATTATAAAATTCTTTTGGAGTCAGACCACTATCGCGATAAAAATCACCATCTTTATCTTTATACTCAAAATCAAATTCCTGAGCTGGCTCTCCTAAAAAGTAAGCAAGTATCGCATAAATTTCGGCCAACATTGCTTCCTTTTCTTCTCTTAAACTTTCTTTATCTGCACCTAATTTGAAATCTTCTCTTAATTTTTTGGCCAGATCTCTTAATTTTAAACTCAAAATTTTATTAAGATAGCGAGAATTACTGCTGTGGTAGCTTTCCGGCATCACATATTTTGGTACAATACCATATTTTTCAATTAAGGCTGTAAACATATCCCACTGACCACCATCATTTGTAGGTTCATTTAAAAGCCACATTACTCGACGGCTGTCAAGCTCAAGCTCTACTGTTGAAATAATGTTTTCTAAAAAGTAATTTGCTTTTTCAAGCTTATCCCAGAACATTGTATAAGCTTCAGATAATTCAAAATCATGATCTTTGATATTCAAATCTTTGGAAATACTGTAGCGAATATTATTTAAAGCTGCAAACATCCAACAGCGGCCGCTTTTTTCCTGATTTGTTACCTTTCCAACATCAATTTCTTCCGAAAAATCATAATGCATCTTTTTAACAGATTCATTATTAAGTGCAGTATCATTAATTCCATTTTTAATTACTGCATTTGCTATTATTTCACTGTTTTCTCTTTTTTTAAAATAAGCTGAAAAATCATTTAAATTTTTCTGATCAATTCTCTTTCTATTCATTCTAATTCCTCCATTCAATTAATTATTAATAAAAATTATTTAATTATTAATAAAAACACTTAAAATTTCCATTAAATTATGCTCGGTAATATATAATTCATCAAAAGCTAAATCATCAGCTAATTCTTCTAATCTTTTTATCTCATAATCAAACTTTTCTTCTAAAAATTCGAGATTTTTATTTTTAGCATAATTATTATATAATAAGCATTCTTTTTGATGCCAGGAAAATTTAATTTTATCTATTAAAAGTAGAGAACTATTTAGACTTTTATTTATTAATTCATTGTCTGTTGAAATATAACTTTTAAAATGTCTATTCTGACCAATGTAATCTAATATTTTTTCAGTTTTTTCAAATAAGATCTCTTTATTTTCAGGATATTTTTCAGGCTCAACTTCAGTAATAGAAATTGCAATTCTTATTTTTAATGGTAATAAAACTGCTCTCAATTCTCTCAAAAAATCTATGATATTTAAATTTTGATTAAATACTCCCTGAATTTCATCTCCCTTAATTATTTCAAATTTACTAATTACTGACTCAGGATAATTAATCTCCTTGATTTTCTCTTTAAATACTGCTGAAAAATTATCAACAGTTTTAGACTTAATAATATCGCCTTTGATTATTATGTATTTATTCATCAAATTCACCTCTAAATATATACTTTTTATCTAATTGTGCATTTTTCTTCATTTTTTAATGATTTATAAGCTGGACGTATTATCTTATGGTCACTAACGAGCTGCTCAATTCGGTGGGCACACCAGCTGGCAACCCTTGCTGTAGCAAATAGAGGAGTAAATAATTCTTCTGGAATATTTAATAATTCATAAACAAAACCAGAATATAAATCTACATTTGCACATATTTCGCAATCTTCTCCCCGTTCTTCTTTAAATATTTCTCTGGTTAAATTTTCGATATTATCAATAAGCTTAAATTCTTCAAGTCTGCCTTTTGCTGAAGCTAATTCTTTTGACTTGCTTTTCAAAATTACAGCCCTGGGATCACTTTTTGTATAAACAGCATGTCCCATTCCATAAATTAAACCTTTTTGATCAAAAACTTCTCCTTTTAAAATCTTTTTTAAATATTTTTTTAACTCAGCTTTATCTGAATAATCCTCTAGATTAGCTTTTATGTTATCTACCATAGCTTTAACTCTAAGATTAGCACCACCATGTTTGGGTCCTTTAAGACTACCAACAGCTGCCCCCACAGCCGAATAAGTGTCAGTACCACTGGAAGAAACAACATGAGTTGTAAAAGCAGAGTTATTACCTCCACCATGTTCAGCATGTAAAATCAATAATAAATCTAAAGTATCTTTTTCAAGCTGAGTATATTTATTATTGGCTCTAATCATATGTAATATATTAGCAGCTGTACCAAGTTCATCCTTGGGATTGTGTAAATATAAACTTTGATCGTCAAAATAATGTGATTTAGCTTGAAAACCATAAGATATAATTGTTGGGAATCTAGCTATTAATTTTAAACTTTGAATTAAAATTCTATCAATATCAAGACAATCTGGTTTTTCATCATAAGAATAAAGAACAAGTATTGCTCGCTGAAGCTTATTCATTACATCTCGACTGGGACTTTTCAAAATCGTGTTTTCAGTAAAATGTTTAGGTAGTTTTCTAAAGCCATCTAAAATTGCATTGAATTTTTTAAGTTCTTCCTCATTAGGCATTTCCCCAAATAACAAAAGATAAACAATACTTTCAAAACCAAACTCACCTGTGTTTTTTACTAATTCATCTATTTCTATATCTCTGTAGAATAATTTACCTTCAATAGAAGTTTTAATTCCATCACAATAAGTATATCCGTGGACTGAACCAATTTTAGTAAAACCAACAACTACTCCAGTTCCATCTGAGTTTCTAAGCCCCTGTTTAATATCATACTGTTTATAATAATCTTTATCAATTTTATTGACTTTTTCTACTCTACCTGCTCTCTCCTCAAGCCACTCTTCCTTTAAATCTCTGATTAACCAATCTTTAGTATCCACATTCTCACTCCTCGAATTAATCTATAGTAGTAATTATTTTTAAAACTGTATCTCTACCATTTAAAAAGTCTTCAAATTCTGTTTCAACAGTAATATCTGGATAAAGAGCATCAGGGTCACTATTTTCAAGCAATTTAAAATACTTAGTAGAATAGCTAACTTTTAGCTCAGTGTTAGGAAGAATAAAAGCCCTGACTTCTCCAAAATGATTTGGTTTACCCATAGTTGCTGTACCAATTAAATAGGCCTCAAGTTGGTTTTTGAAATCAAGAGCATTGATTATTGCTGATGAAAATGTATTTGGCCCAATAATTACATAAGTATCAAATTCATCTTTATATTTATTTAGTTCTACTGCAAATTGGGTCCCCTGGCTTGAATCTCCACCCTTATTATATCTTAAGTCTATCACAAATTTTTCAATTTCATTATTTTCAATCAAATTAAATATTTTATTTTTTTGTTCAAAAAAAGACGGTAAATCTGAATTAGGCCGTTTATGTTTTTCTGCTAATTCTCTGCTCCAACAGCTATTATATTGAAAATATAAGATGTTTTCTGTTTTTAGGTATTTAGACCAAAACAATTGATCAGTATTGGAAAACACAAAGTTTTTTTGATAATCTAAATAAATCAAATCATTAGCATTTTCATTAATATTTTCGATATTTTTTGCTGCAAATGAAATTTTAAGCTGACTATCTCCTTCATTAAAAATAAATTCATTTTTTTGATTAATGATTTTTAAATAACTTAAAACCTCTTTTAAATTTAAAAACGAAGCCAATTTATATTCCAGAGCATTCTGATTATCAGCTGTTATTAAAGCAGAAAATTTATTTTTTAATTCTGCTGTGGAATAGCCATTGATTGAGGTCAATTTTGCTCCTAAAAGCTCTTTATATTCTTTGTCAACTGCTCTAACTCTATAACCATCAGCAAATTTTTTAAAATAAACTGGATAATATTCTTTAAAAAAACGAGTATTATCAACTGCAGTATGGCTGTCTCCAATTTTAGTGAAAAGTTCAGCTAATTTTAAAGTTATTTCAAGATTAGAAAGTTTTGAAAGATCAGCTTTGATTTTTTTTATTTCGTTTTTAAATACTTCTTTTTCAAGCTGAAAAAATAGATTTTTATGCCTGGCAGGCAGCTCTTTTTCCAAATAATTAAGATCCTGCAGCCAATCCTCTTCTGTGATTTCTGCTGCTTTTGTTAAACTGCCGCCAAGTAATAAAATTATCAGAAATAAAAAGATGATTTTTCTCATAAAACAGGCCTCCAGATTTCAATTAAAAATTAAATATCATTTTCTACTCTGATAACACTTTTTACTTCAATTACATCATCCAGTTCTTTTATTTCATTTAATGATTTTTTCAAATCTTTTTCTTTAACATGATGAGTAATAAAGACTAAAGGTACAACCGGATTATCTTTTTGTTTCTGCAGTACTGATGCTAAACTTACATTATTATCACCAAAAATTTTAGCAATGTGAGCCATAACTCCTGGTTTGTCTTCTACTTCAAGACGCAGATAAAAACTATTTTCTATTTCATCAATTTTAGTTACATTACTTTCTAAAAATGATTCCATTCGTTGAACTTCACGCTGGTTGTGGTTAATATCCTTTGCAACCTGAATAATATCGGCTGTTACAGCACTTCCAGTTGGCATCTGACCTGCACCCCTAGCTGTTGACATTACCTGTCCAACTGCATCACCATGAAGATAAACACAGTTATAGGTTCCGTTAATCATTGCAATCGGATGATCCTCAGGTATAAAAGCTGGATGAACTCTAATATCTACACCATCAGTACCATTTTTAGCAATAGCTAAAAGTTTAATTACATATCCCATTTCATGAGCCAGCTCCAGGTCAGCACTTTTAATTTCTCTGATACCCTCAACATAAACATCTCTCACATCTACAAATCTTTCAAAAGCAAGTGAAGATAAAATAGTAATTTTATAAGCTGCATCATGACCATCTATATCTGAAGTGGGATCTGCTTCAGCAAAACCAAGATCTTGAGCATTTTTTAATGACTCATCAAAATCCTTTTTATATTTACTCATATCAGTTAAAATATAATTTGTTGTTCCATTTAAAATACCATAAATTTTTTCTATTCTATTTGCTGCCAGTGAATTTTGAAGCGGTCTTATAATTGGCAGTCCTCCAGCCACACTTCCTTCATAACACACCTGTGCATCATTTTCGTCAGCTTTTCTAAAAATTCTTTTACCATATTTAGCAATTACAAGCTTATTAGCTGTGACAATACTTTTCCCATTTTCTATTGCTCGAATAATATAATCATATGCTGGCTGTTCACCACCAATTAATTCTACAACAATATCAATATCTGGATTATCAATTATATCCTCAGCTCTATCTGTTAATAAACTTTTATCAATTTCAATATCTCTTTCTTTATCGAGGTTATTAACAAGTATTTTTTTTATTTTAACCTCTGTTCCAACCTTGTTTTTTATATTTTCCGCATTCTTCTCTAAAATTTTAACTACTCCACTACCTACTGTTCCTATTCCTAGAATTCCTAATTTAAGCAATTTTATACCCTCCTATGATCTTATATCTCTTTCTACTATATGCTCTATTATTTAACATTATATCAAGGAGTTATTAACTTGTCGACTTTTTAAGAAAATTTTAGCATATTAACAGCTAAATATGTATTCTAAAATACAATTAATGAAAATAATAATCATTATTGTTGACATTAATATTAAGTTGTGCTATATTTAGTTTAGCACAACTTAATACGACTTATTTAAAAAACTTAGAGGAGGAAATTCAAATGAAAAAAAGTTTATTCAATTCAAAAATGATGGTTTCTTTAGTAATGGTTTTGGCTTTAATCTTTTCTCTTAATGTAATGGTTCTTGCTAATGGACATGGTGGTGGACCTGATGTAATAGATGTCGCTTTAGAAGCAGATGATTTTAATACTTTGGCAACCGCACTTACCGAAGCTGATTTGATTTCTACATTAAAAGGCGACGGACCTTTTACAGTTTTTGCACCAACAGATGCAGCTTTTGAAGCATTACCTGAAGGTACTTTAGATAGCTTATTAGCTGATAAAGAACAGCTGACAAATGTACTTTTATACCATGTAGTTTCTGGAAAAGTTATGGCAGAAGATGTTTTAGAAATGGATGGAGCAGCAGTAGAAACAATATCTGGATCAGAAATCGAAATTTCAATTAAAAATGGTATGGTTTATATAAATGAGGCTCAAGTTACAACAACAGATATAGAAGCAAGCAATGGTGTCATTCATGTAATCGATACCGTTTTAGTTCCCTAATAGTTAAATCAAATATTATTGTTAATAATTAAAAAAACTCTTCTCAATTACGAGAAGAGTTTTTTGTATGATATCTTTAATTTATTTTTTAAATTAGTTATTATTTTCAACTATTTAAAAGTTAAAAAATTCAAGAAAGGTTCTAATCACACTAGCACCACCAACAGCAGTACCAATGACACTTCCTAAATTAGCTAAAATAACAATTAAAAGTATATGTGTTACCTTATTTGTATAAATTTCTTTAATACTTATACCTTTAGAAAGCTTCTGGAAATCTTTAACCTGCGGTTTTTTTAGATAAGCTTCTGCAAGGCCTGCAAACCAACCAGCTGCCAGTGCCGGGTTTAAAGAACTTAAAGGAGCTACAATAAAGGCTGTTAATATAGTTAGAATATGGCCCCTACCCAAAAGCACACCTAAAGCTGATAAAGAACCATTCCAGATAATCCAGGCCTTAGTAACTTCAATTCCTGTACTAATATTATTTATAAAACTCAAAATTATAATAACAAAAATTACAGCAGGAATTCCCCAGGAAAATATTTTGCCCCATTTTGGTTTTGGAGGTAATTCAGTTATTTTTGACAAATTTTGTTCTTTGTAAATTTCTTTTTTAACTCCTGGTACATGGGCTGCACCTAAAACTGCAACAATTTTATCGCCTGCAGCATTTTTTATTTTGTTTGCTAAAAATTGATCTCGTTCATCAAGTAAATGCTTTTTAATTCCTGGAAAAGCTCTGCCCATTTCTTCCAGCATCATATTTAAAGCATCACCATTTTTTAATTCATCTAATTCTTCTTCAGTGATTTCTTCATCCACAAAAAGCATAGAAATAATTTGGACAATTAATTTCAACTTTTCCCAGAGGCCTAAACCTCTCCAGACTCTTTTAAAAGTTATTTGAATATTTCTATCAGCAAGCACCAGTTCTGCACCAATTTCTTTAGCTGATTCAATACCCTGCCGCATTTCTTCACCAGCACTAATACCTAATTTTTCAGCCATTCGGCTCTGAAAAGAACTGATAATTAAATTAACAAGTAATAATAAAGATTTCTTTTGTTTTATTACCTGAAAAATATTCATTTCACTCCATTTATCTTCATCATTAATTGAACTGTATCTTTCTGCATCCAGTTCAACACAAACACTGTCAGGTTGCTCAGTCTCTATAACCTCTTTAACCTGTTCTGCACTCTTTTTGGAAATATGAGCAGTTGGGATTAAAATTATCTCTTTACCCTCATACTCAAGTCTTTGTATATTATCTTCGTCCATAAAAACAGCTCCTTCTTAAATTTCTCTCACTTATCTATTATATCATTAATGAAAGAATTATCAAAAAAACTTATTTGTAAAAAAATCATAAATTCGATCTGGAAGCAGCCAGCGGAAAAATATAATTAATTTTGCATGAAATGGAACAGCATATCTTGCTTTTGGATGGTTACTCTCAGCTGCTTTTATAATAGCTGAAGCAACAACATCTGCTTGAACAGCCATTCCACCTTCCCCATACATTTCTTTATATTTAGAAGCTTTTTTTTGAGCCTGTTCTTGATAAATACCAGTGCCTGAAGTTTCTATTAAATTTTCACCAGCTGTTTCAGCCCAGTTAGTTTCAATTGCTCCGGGTTCAATTAAAATGACATCTATTCCAAACTCTTTTAACTCATTTCTAAGACAGTCACTCAAACCTTCTAAAGCAAATTTACTGGCATGATACCAGCCCCCCAGTGGAGTCCAAACTTTTCCAGCAATAGAAGAAATGTTGATTATTTTACCTGCTTGCTGTTCTCTCATTTTAGGGATTGCTAATTTTGTCAATTCTGATAAACCAAATAAATTTACTTCAAATTGTTTTTTCACATCTTTCAGAGGCACTTCTTCAACAGCACCATAGGCTCCATAACCTGCATTGTTTATTAAGATATCAATTCTTCCTTCTTTATTTATAATTTCATCTATACAATTTTTTCTCATCTTAGCTTCAGTAATATCCATTAAAATATAATGGCCATTTTGATATTCATTTAAATATTTAAGGTTTTCTTCAGTTCTGGCAGCACCATAAACAATATAATTTTTTTCTAAAAAAATTTCTGCAGTAGAGCGACCAATACCACTAGAAGCACCAGTTATTAAAACTACTTTTTGAGTCACAATTGCCCCCCTCAGTTAATTTTCTTGATAAAAATTATTTATTTGTTCCACATTATTGTCAGTTTCACTTTTAATAAAAGTTCCATTATCTAGATCTTGAGAAGCTGTTTTTAACTCTTCTCTGCTGTTCATTACAATTGGTCCACCCCAGGCAATGGGTTCATCTAATTTTTTACCGGCTAAAAGTAAAAAACGTGCAGGTTTATCTGCAGTATCTATTTTAATTTTATTACCCTTTTCATATAATACTCCCTGAGGATAACTGCGTAAATCTTTTTTATCAGCTTCAAAATTAGCTTCACCTCTGATCAAAAATGCATAAGCATTAAATTCTTGGGGCAGTTCAAATGTAAATTCACTTTTAGCTTTTAATTCAACATCAAAAAAGGTAGGCATAGTATCTTTTCTTTGAATTTGACCACTTAAAGTTTCATATTCTCCAGCAATTATGTGGACTTTTTTGGTTTTGTCTTCATAAACAGGAATCATATCCGAAGTAATGTCACCATATTGAGGTTCTTTCATCTTATTTTCAGCAGCTAGATTTAACCAGACCTGTACCCCAAGCATTTCTGGTGAAGGTTGAGGAAGCTCCTGATGCAAGATACCAGATCCAGCTGTCATCCACTGACACTCACCATCTCTAATTACTCCACTGTTACCTATACTATCACCATGTTCAATTTCTCCCTTAATTAAATAAGTTACCGTTTCAATCCCGCGATGTGGATGCCAGGGAAAACCACTGCTATAATCAGTTGGATTTGTAGAATCAAAAAAATCCATCATCAAAAATGGATCAAAATCTGGAATCTGATAATAACCAAAACAGCGTCTTAGTTTAACTCCTGCTCCATCCTGTGTTTCGCGGCCTTTAAAATATTCTTTTACTTTTCTATACATTTAAATTACCTCTTTCTGTTAAAAATAAATTTTATTTTTTATCATTTTCATTCTGACGAAATTTTTCTACTTCTTCTGAAAGTGTGTTAAATTCTCGATCAGCTATTTCGAGCATACCTGCTAATGCATAAAATCTTCTCTGCAGGTGTTTTGGAAGTTTACCCTTGAATTTATAATTTCGATCATGCTCGATTTCTGCCCAGGCATGCTGAAGTATACTTCTAATTTGTATTTCAAATTTCATCCCTTTAAACCCTTCAAGCTCTGTTCCTTTTATTTTTTCACTATTTAATTCTGCTATATAATGGATGGATTTATATCCCATCTTGTCAGCATCTAACAGATCTGATTTATCTTCACTCCGCTTATAGTCAATTTTAAACAAATTTTTAATAATATCACTTATTTGATGTATTTCTTTTTCAAATAAAGTAATAATTCTTATTCCAGCTAAATCAGTTATTTCTTTAACTGGTTTTTCATATTTTTCACGCATTGCTTTATTTCTAAAACTATTTACTGATTTAACTCTGCCCTCTATACTGTGAAAAATTATATTGTTTTCTTTTAAAGCTTCTCTTAAAATAACGACTATTTCTGTTTTTAAATTTAAATAATTATGTTTTTCTTTTTCATACCATTTAACTGCTTCATTTACTTTTTTTCGATTTGCCATAGTAATTTCCCCCAAATAAATACAGTGTAAATTTAATCAACAGAATTATTATATGTTTTTTTTGATATTATTTCAATAATCAGTTTTTTTCAATTTATAATATAGTTCAGCATTAACTGCATCATAATAAGGTTGTACAAATAATATTCCTATCCCAAAAAATAATGCCCCTAAGATAAACCATCCTAAAAATGAGAGGTCAAGTATAAATATATTCATTTTTTCTCCAGCAGTCATTTTTTTACTGAGATCAAGAACTCGATTATGCTGTAGATTAGGGTTTTCAGCCAAAATATAAGGAACAAATCGATATTCATACATCTTAATAATTCCTGGTATAATTAAAAGTAGAGTCCATAAAAAAATATAAATACCTCTAAATAATAAAGTTGTGACTATGTTTTTATAATGGTTTTTATTGAAATATTTTAAGAGATAAGAAATATTAGAATTACCCCTGCTTAACTCAATAAAATACTTTCTGCCTCCTACTTCGAGTATATATCCCAAAAAGACTCTCAAACCCCAAAAAATCAAAAAAACAAATAAAGCTATAATAGCAGTTCTTAGTGTAAAACTATTGGCACCATTGGTAGTTCCTGTGCTGCTGGAACCACCTAAATCAAGTTTATTATGGCTTCCTCCTGATATAATTAAAATTAGGCTTACTAAAAAAGATGGCCAGTAAAAACCTTTTAATTTTAATTTACCTTTTTCTTTTAGTTCACTACGATTCCACATTTATAGTTCCTCCTATTATAACTTTTTATCTAATAAAAATAAAATTATATAGTAATTTATTTAAAATATGTACTTTATTATTAATTCAACGTCTTATTTAAAATTCCTTTTTAAAAACAAAAATCTCTGCTTTCATTTAAAAAAAGCTAAAAAATATTGTAAATTAATTAGGCCCAACAAATTAATGCTGGGCCTTAAAGTTGTAAATTATTAAATTGTGTGCTTTTTAAATTATGTCCACATTTGAACTAAAAAAGCACCATATGCAGAAATAGCGCCTACGGCTGCACCTGCACCTGCAGATTTTTTGATAACATTCTTCATAATTATCATCCTTTCTTATTTTACTTATAAAATTATAGGTTGTTATTAACCGTAAATACATTATATACCTTTTTTTATTACAGTCAAGTAAAGTAAGATACTTTTTTAAATATTTTTTGTAATGCAGGAATTATTATGATGATGGTTAATTATATTAATATAGTTATTTAAAACTTTAGAAAGGGGTTATTAATTATGAAAAAAGTATTATTTATTACTCTGATTTTGGTTCTTATTTTAACTTTTGGTGTTTATGCTCATCCTCCTGGAAATATAGAACTAAATTTTAATCTTGAAAACAAAATGCTTGAAGTAACAATACCTCATAACTCTGGCGATAACACTGATCATTTTATAAAGAGTGTCAAGGTTTATTTAAACGGTAATCAACACATCGAACAGGATTTTATTATGCAGACTGACAATGATGTTCAATATCTACATTACATGATTCCGGGAGCCAAATCTGGAGATACTATTAACTTAAATGCAGAATGTAATAAATTTGGCAGCAGAGAAATTGAAATTACTGTTGAATAAGTTTGTAAATAATTTTCTAGTCTGATTTTAATAAAGGAGGACACAATGGGGCAGTGGATTATTCCTCTTGGCATAAGTGCTCTTAGCTCGCTTTTAATAACTTTCTTACTGGGTATCAGATTTTTTAGAAAAGTATTTAATCTAAATCCCAGATTAAATCTTAAACTCCACAAAATATTTGCCTATATCACTATAACTCTTGCTGTCATACATGGTCTATTGGTCTATATTCTTTATATGTAAAAAATAATAAACCCGCTTTAATACTGCTCTTTTTTAGAGCTAAATAAAAAGCGGGTTTTTAAATTGAATATTTAGTTTTATAATTTATCTGAAAATTTCTGCTACTACTTTTTTGAATTCTCCATACATTTTTAATCCTTCCAGTTCTTTTAAACTATCAACTAAAGCCTGATAATACCACTTCTGTTTTTCTTTAGGAGCACTAAATCTTTGCCAAAAATTAGTGGGTTCTTTTTCTAGATCTCTTAAAATACTGCGGGAATTACTGAGTTTATCTGCACAGGCAATTGCTTTATTAATAAAACTTGCTTCCTGTTTGAGATAATTAATTGTCTGTTCTTTTCTTAATTTCCAGATTCTATCTTCTCTTCCCTGTAATTTTTCAGAAGCAGATAAAACAAGAGCAAGTATTTCTTCTCCAAATTCTTCTTTTAAATCTGCTTTAGAAACTTCAGTGTCTTCTAAAAGATCATGCAGCAGACCAGCTGCTACTACTTTATCCTCAAAGGCATTTTCTTTTAAAATCATTGCAACTTCAAATGGATGGACTATATAAGGAATATCTCCTCCTTTTCTTGTTCCTCCGCGATGTGCCTGAGCCGCATATTCCATTGCTTTGGCGACTAATTTGTTAGAAAACATATATCTCACCTCTTTCTAAAATTTTAAGCTAATTATATAATTAAGTAAATTTCATAAAAATCAGCAATAATTATTCTAAGGCAAATTGGACTGCTTTTTTAGCATGTAATTCGGTTGTATTAAAAATAGGAAGGCTGCTGTCTTTATCTTTAATTAAAAGTGGAATTTCAGTACAGCCTAATATAATTCCTTCAGCACCTTTTTCTTTTAAAGACATAATTATTTCTTTAAATCTGTTTCTAGATTCATTTTTAAAAATTCCAGAAACAAGCTCTTTATATATTATCTGGTGAATATCATTTCTGCTTTTTAGCTCAGGTGTAATGACCTTAATCTTATAATTTTTTTCTATTCTGTTTTTATAAAAATTACCCTCCATAACATATTTTGTTCCTAGAAGTCCTACTTTATTATAATTTTTTTCTTTTATCTTTTCCGCAGCTGTGTCAGCAATATGTATTAAGGGAATATTGATTTCTCTCTGGACTTCAGCAGCCATCTGATGCATTGTATTTGCACAAATTAAAATCATATCAGCACCTGCAGCTTCTAATTTTTTGGCAATTTCAATCATTTTTTTGCTCAGTTGACTCCATTCTCCGGCTGACTGCAATTTTTCAATCTCTGCAAAATCAACTGAATTCATAATAATTTTTGCCGAATGAGGTTCTCCCAATATTGCTTTAACCTCTCTGTTTAAAATTTGATAATAATCAGCTGTAGATTCCCAACTCATACCACCTATTAACCCAATTGTTTTCATTTTTTTCCTCCTTATGAGAATAGAAATATTAAAATTATTAATTATAATTAAATTTTAGCTTCAATTTGTGGAACAATAAAATTAAGAGCAAGAGAAACTAAAAGTGAATTGACTATATAAAATAAGATTAGATATAATAACTTATCTCCCATCATTGAGAAAAACATTGGCTGTAAAGCAGTTCCTAAAATAAAATCAGTTAAATTCAGCGTCACAAAAAAACCTAAAGCAAATATTTTAGTCAAAATTATTATTTTAAAATAATTTTTATAATCACCATGGAATAATTTTACCAATACTATTCCTAAAAGTGCATATAAAAATATAAAGAAAATCTGCTGAAAGAAAAATAAGATAGAAAATATTAAAGTCATTAAAATTAAAGTAAGATATTCTTTCCAGGAAAACTTTATATAAGTTAAATAAAATACAGTTGGAACTACAACAGCATTCACTATATTAGTACTACCCCGAAAAAGCATAAAAGAAATAAAGATTAAAGCTAAACTAAAAGCTGTGTGGCTAAGATTTTTTATCTGCATATATAATGATCATCTACTTTCTGATTGTTTATATTAAGTTTAGCATTTATTAAATTTAGTGTAAACAAATGAATTTACAAAATTAAATTCTAAATAGGGTTTATATTCTGAAAATTAATGCAATAATTAGTATTTCTTTAAAAAATGGAGATATACATAGCTATTTTTGTTTAATCTCCTTTTTTCGACCTTGCGTTCTCTAGTTAAGAGGGCTATAATGTAGTTACAAGGTTCTGAGGAAGTCCTAAGATTAAATGTTTACAAGTAGTATTTTGAAATTCTTATTTAAGTAAATTTATTTAAGATTTAGAAAGAAGTTCAAAGGAACATCAAAATTGATCAGTAGTTAATTAAGTTTGATAATGATCAGTTCCGAAGAAGTTACTATTAATGGTAAGCAAAAAGAAATTGTTAAGGGATCGCTTTCTTTAATGATAACTTTGAGCAAATCAAAGATAGTAGTGGAGGACTAAATCTAAAATAAAACGAAAAAATAAGAAAAGTAAAAAAACAAACTGTAAACAGGAGATCGAGGAAGATTCGTCAGAACCTTGATTTTATTTACCTAATTATTTTTTCATAAAATATATTAGGACTTTTTTTTGTCTTTTTTTACTTTCTGCCTTTATTTTTATACATATTTTGATCGGCTTGATTAAAAATTTCAGATAATTTTTTATTACTTTTTTCAGCAGTTGAACAACCCAATGATATTCTAAAATCAACCGGAAAATCATTGGCAGCATTATAACTGTCAAATTTTTTTATTATTCTTTTGCAGATTAGATTGGTTTCTTCAACTCCTGTTTTTGGAAGCAAAATTGCAAACTCATCCCCTCCAATTCTAGCCACAATTTCTTCAGCTCTTAACAAATCATTTAATATTTCAGCTGATTTTTTTAGATAATCATCTCCTAAAAGATGTCCATAATTATCATTTACAGTTTTTAAATTATCCAAATCACCAATTATAATGCTTATAGGATAAAGTCGAGAATCGTCTAGTCTTTCCATTTCATTTTCAAAATAACGGCGGTTATAGATATTAGTTAAAGGATCATGATAGGATAAAAATTTTATCCTCTGTTCGCGTTCTATTCTTCTGCTGACATCAATTAAATTAACCAACAAATAACCTTTTTCAATCGGATTAACTCGAAATTCGATATATTTATTTTTGCCAGATTTAGTTTTAATTTCAGTAACTCGATTATAATAATCACCGTTTGCCAGTTTTTTCTTAAAATCTTTGTAAATGTCTTTTCTTTTTTTTGGATCTGGAAACGCCGTCTTAAACCAATT
>JBNJFG010000027.1:0-8658 GCA_051746665.1 Bacillota bacterium | reverse complement strand
TTATTAGTCTGCAGCTAAACTACTATATTTCTATTATATTTGCCTCAAATTCAGCTGCTCTTTCTGGATCACAAGTAGTATAAATTATTTGATATTTTTTCTGGTATTGGTTAATTAATTTTATTGCATTCTTTCTGCGCTGAGGATCTAAATTAACTAAACAATCATCTAAAATTATAAAACCACCGTAATCATTAAATAAATTATCAAAGATAGCAAATCGCAAGGCTAAAGCTGCTGCATCATAAGTTCCATAAGATAATAAATCTAAATTACCAGGTAACTCTCTCTCCTGCCCAGACTGCATTCTTATAGAAAAATCATCTTCAATAACTGCTTTTTTATATTTTCCAGCTGTTAACTGCTGCAGATTATTACTGAAACTATCAACTAAAGGCGCAAATGAATCTTGATCCATCTCTTTTAACTTATTCTCAAAGACTTTTTTTATTTTAATTAAACTATGAGCTTTATTTTTCAACTGTTTAAAACGATTTTGTAGTTCGTTTAATTCAGTTTCCATTTCTCTACTGCTGGCCTCTGGTAGAGTGTTCTCTAGGTCTTTATGCTCTTCAAGTTTTTCTCTTAAATTCTGGTTTATAATTTCTCTTTTTCTTCTTTTTTGTTTTAAATCAGCTATAAACTCTTGCGAATTTTTATAATTTCCTGGCAGAGATGCCAACTCTTCTAATTGATTTTCTGAAGCTTCTTTTTTCTTCTTTTTCTTAGTTAAAGATAAGTTAAGCTGATCTAAACTTTGATATTCTTCTTTCCATTCTTCTATTTTGCTTTCCTTAATTTTTATTTCTGTTTTTAATTCTGCAGCTTCATTTTTTAACTTATCAAGTTCAAAATTTATAGTTTCTAAATCCCTTGCAGTTTCAACATTCTTTAATCTATTTAATTTAACTTTTAAATCTTCAATTTCATCTGAATCTAGGAGTTCTTCAATTTTATTTTTCTTTTCTTCAATATTTCTTTGTAAATCATTAAGTTCAGATAGTTTTTGTCTGGCCTCATTTAAATCTTCAACATTTAATTTATTTTTAAGATCTTTAAATTCTTTTTGGTTTTCTTCAAATTCCTGCTTTAGTTTTGGGAAATCTATTTCAGCAGATTCAATCTCAATATCAATTTGGTCTGTTTTAATTCTGATATAACCATCTGCTTCAATTATTTCTCCTTCAGAAACATTTTTTTCAGCTTCAACTCCACTCATGATTTTTATTTCTTTGGCTGCTGAAAAATTAATTTTTGCTTTTAATCTTGAAGCTTTAAGACCGGCTTTGCTTTCTGTTATCTTATTTTTATATCTTTCTAGTTTTTCAACTGCAGCTTTATTTACAGCGGCTTTAGAAACTGCTTCTTTTAATTTCTTTAATTCGGTATTTAATAATTTAACTTTATTTAGTCTTTCTTCTAATTCATTTTTTTCTGCTAATTTCTCTGCTCTATCTTTTTCTGCTTCTAATTCAGTGGCTTTTTTATTTAACTTTTTCATTTTCTCTGCTAAATTAGAAAGTTCATCTTTTAATTGAGGCCAGCTTTGGGAAATTTCAGTTAATCTCCTGCTTTCTTCTTTGATATTTTTGATCTGAAGTTCAAGAGCTGCCCGCTGATTAATTTCAGCCTCTATTTTAGATAGTTCTTCAATTTCTTGAACCAGTTCTTTTTCTTCTTTTTTTAAATTTTTAATTTCAGCTCCCAATTTTTCAAATCTTTTTTCGTTAATTTTACTTGCTTTAAGCTTCTGTCTTAGTTTTTCTTTAGCAATATAGCTGTCATAAATTTCACCAGTGCCAACTTTATAAGGATTATTAACTCCTCGATCACTATTTGTCACAGAATCTGAATTTAAATCCCACTTTTTACTAAGCTGCTCAAGCTCAGCTTCTAATTTGCTGCGGAATTTATCAATGGAAATACCATCTAACTCCATTACTGCTTTTCTTAAAAAGGAATTAATAGTATCAATCAATTCAGGATTTTGTTCAGCATTTATTCTTTCTAAAGTCGATTTTATATCCTGCTGACTGCTGAAAACTATATTATTATATGTGCTTTTTGCATAAGGTAAAATGTCTTTTTTATATTCTAATATTTTTTTTGGCTTTTCTATTCTCCTGCCATCAGCTAATTCAAGATACCCTGCATAATTGCTATTGCTCCATTTTTTATAAAATTTATAATCTAAATTATTAGCCTCAATCTTTAACTCTGCTTCTGCAAAATCTCCATCAGGATAGGGTAAAAATCTTTCTTTAAATTTCCTGCCTTCTGTTGTATTTAATTTAATCTGAGGATTAATAAATAAGGAGGCATAAATCGCATTGATTATAGTGCTTTTGCCAGCTTCATTAGCTCCCAATAAAATATTTAAACCATCTTCAAATTGATAACTTCTGTTATTAATTCCAGCAAAAATTTCAGCTTCAAAACTTTTTATTTTCACTCCTGTACCTCCTTCAGCATTTTATAAGCTAAATGCAGAGCCTGATTATCATTTTCTAATTCGGTTAAAAGTTGATAAGGAAAAGAACTCTCCGAAAATTCTTCTGCTATTATTTCTCTATCTATCTTCATCTTTAAATCACTTTGATCTATTTTTGCATAAAAGCAGTTATCTCTTAATTCCCTTAGATAGTGATCTTTATTATTAAATTCGCTTCTAGCTAAATCGCCGTTTATTTTTAAACGCAAAATCTTATTTTCAGGCCTATTTTTAAGAATTTGATCTACTAATTTTTTTAAATCTGATTCATTATAAACCTCTTTTTCTAAATCTGAAAAATGGTAGTTACCTGTTTTAATTCTCTCAGCTTTTATTTCTTTATTTTGATCTTTATTCCCACTTAATTCTATATACCAGGCATAACCCGGGTGACTGCAGTCCATACCATCTGGTTCAGGTGTGCCGTTATTAAATATTTTCTGATTGATTACCTGTTTTTGGGCAGGATATGGTAGATGAGAATGACCTAAAAGCCAGAGGTCCATATTAATATCTAATAATTCATCTTTATTCATCTGAAAATAATTGTCGTTTAAGTCGGGAGAAAAACCTGCCAGTGCTCCATGAGCAAGGGCAATATGGTATTTAGAATCTGGTCTATCTTTTAAATTTTTAATCCACCCAATTTTATTTTGATCCGAAAGTTTACTATCACAGGGAGCAGAATAAACAGCAGCAGGAATAGAAAAATCATTAAGTTGATATATTTTCTCAGATTCTAGAACAAGCATTCTACCTTTTATTTCTTTTTTGAATTTATCCCAGAGCTTGCTGATTCCATCACTATAATCATGATTTCCTGGTAAAATAACAACAGCATCACCCGCAAATTTATCCAGTATTTCGACGGTTCTTTTTATATTAACCTGCTTAATATTTGACTTGTCAAAAAGATCTCCAGCCACAGCTAATAAATTAACATTTCTATTGTTAGCTTCTTTAATAACATTTTCTAAAGCCTGGTATCTTGCATTTTCAAGTTCGGTACTAATCTTTGGATATTGATTAAACTTCATTCCTAGATGTACATCTCCTGTATGCATAATCCTTAAAGTCATATTTATTCTCCCTCCAGCAAATATATAAATTTTTCTGCTAAATCAGGATCAAACTGGGTTCCTGAACAATTTTTAATTTCAGCTAGAGCTTCTGCTTTTGAGACTGCATCACTATAAGCTCTATCATTTGTCATTACATCATAAGCATCAACAAGGGCAATTATCCTTGCTAAAAATGGTATTTCTTTTCCTTCTAATTGACGAGGATAACCACTTCCATCCCATTTTTCATGATGAGAATAAATATCTTCGGCAACTGCAGCAAATTCTTCTGAAGAAGAAGCGATTTTATAGCCCTGTTCTGTATGTTTTTTCATTGTCTCCCATTCTTTTTGATTAAGCTTATCTGGTTTATTTAAAATTTCTTCACTGATATTTATCTTGCCTATATCATGAAGTGCTGCCAGAAGAGAAAGTCGATTTTTTTCAGATTCTGATAGCTTAAGTTTTTCAGCAAAGCTTAAAGCTAATTTTTTCATTCTAAGAGCATGTTCTTTAGTTTCATTACTTTTAGCTTCTAAAGCATTAATTAAACCTTCTACAATATTACTTTTGCTGCTTCTGCTTTCTGAAAGTTTATTCTTATACATTTGATTATCAGCAGCTTTTATCGTTTCATCTATATCTTCATTTTTATCAAATTTTGTCGATTTCCCAAGTGCAATTGAAAGGGGGACCGAAGTCCCTTTTATCATTCCAGTTTTAGCTTTAATCCGTTTAATAATTTTTACTGCTGCTTCTCCATCAGTCTGGGGTAATAAAATTGCGAATTCATCTCCACCCTGACGGGCCAAAATATCTTCTTTTCTAATTGAACTTTTCAGAAGTTTAGCAGCCCTTTTTAGTATATAATCTCCCATTTTATGACCATAACTATCATTAATAATTTTTAAACCATTTAGATCAGCCATTATAATAGAAATTGGGAGCTGACGAGCTGTATCCAGTCGTTTTAATTCTTCTTCAAAAAATCTACGATTATAAAGATCTGTTAGACTATCATAATAACTCAACTTTTTAATTTCCAAATTATACTGATGTTTAGAAAGAGCATTTGTAATGACATCAGTAAAAATCTTAAGCTGCTCAACTTTAATTTCACTAATATCAAGTTTATTATCAATTAAATCAAAACCAAAAAAACCAATCATTTTTTCTTCAATGTAGATTGGAAGTACAATCAAAGATTTTATATTTTGAGCCTTTAACAATTTTTTTTCTGCTGCAGCTTCTTTATCTAATTTATCTACATTTTTTATAATGAATACTTCTTCATTTTTTAATTTTTTGAACCACCATTTATAATTTTCGGTTTTCAGATTTTGTAATTTTTCTTTTTGAGATTTTATTCTGGGAGCTGTCCATTCATAGTTATTGGACATTAATTTTCCGGTATCATTTATTTCAAAAATATAGCTGCGGTCGATATTAAAATATTCTCCGATTTCTTTTAAAGAATTATTAATCTTATGATCAATATTTTCCTGGCCTAAATCAACCAACTCTGAAGATATTTTTGCCAATGTTTTTTGAAATTGATACTGTGACTTTAATTCTTCTAAATTTAATTGCATTTGTTTTTGAAATTTTTCAATATAATAGCTGATATAGAAACTTAAAGAAGCTATGATAATGTATGAAGTTAGATAAAAAGAAACAATTACATTTTGTTGATTGGAAATATATAGAGAAAATGATATTAAGATTGTCAGAAAAAGATTAGTATAAAATTTAATTTTATTAAGATTAAAAAGCAAATTAAATACTGCAATAATTATAATTAGAGGTATGGATAATCCTAAATTAAAGTTAAACTGATGATTATAATAAAAAAGCTGCAGGACTGCAGATAAAGATAGAAAATAGGTTATTATTTCAATTTTTTCTTTAACAAAATCATTATTATAAGAAGCAAAAAAAGCAGCAAAAAGTACTGCAGAAGATATAATTCTTTCTGCTAAAGACATCGGATCATTAATACTGCTGTTAATTTTATAGACTAAGGCAAAGATTATATAAGCAGCAGCAGTTGAGATTAATATTATACGATAAAAATTAATTTTGTTTTTTTGTTTAGTCAACTTTCTATTTTTAATTAGCCATCTCCTCCTTTAGTATATGTTTTGATAATTATTTTAAATTTAATTTTATTTTTATCAAAATAATAATAATTTAGAATTAAAATTATAATTTAATTTTATTCCTCCTGATAAATTGAATAAAAAATAAGAGAAAGAAAAAAGAAAAAAGCAGCAAATAATGATGTCCTGTAAACCCCCAGCTGCTGAACTCCCTGCGGATCACTAACTATACTGTTTAATATTGAAACATCACTACCAGAAACCAAAATTAAGGGCAAAATAGCTATCGAAAGTAAAAATGATAGTTTCAAGAAAAAGCCCTGAATACCAAAAAACAATCCCTCAATCTGAGTCTCCTCTTTTTCGGCTGAAGCAGCACTAATTTCACTCAACATTGCTGGTGGAAAAATAAATGCTGCCCCGGCAACTGGTATACCGATAAGAGCAAAGATTAAAAAACCAGCTTCCGCTGGAAATAATTTATTTACCTGAGATAGAGCTAATGAAAAGATAATTAATAAAAATAATGAAATTTGCATTGGCTTTTTGTAATTTATTTTTTTAGCGAGTCTATTAACTGGATAAAAACTAATTGCTGCTGCAGCAAATAAAAGTGCTGAAGCAGTAGTAATTGCAATTTTATCAAATCCCATTACCTCTTCTACATAATAATTGATTGATGCCCGCAGAATATTAAAGCCTAAAAAGAAAAACATAAATCCAAAAAGATATAATATAAAATCTTTATTTTTTATAATTACCTGCATTGATTCTTTTAAATTTGTAGTAGACTTTTTATTACCGGAATATTTTCTTTCATCAATAGTAAAAACTGTAATCATCATTCCAATTAGAGCAAATATTCCTAAGGTAATAACCATAAATCTTATTCCTTTTTCATCACTGCCCTGACCAAAAAAACTAATTAAAAAGCCCGGCAAAATCATTGCAACTGCCGTATAAAATAATCTAAAAACTGACTGCCAGGTTGATAAATTTAGACGATCTTCTCTACTTTTAGAGATTTCTGGTATCATGGCATTATATGGAGCACCTACAATTGTATAAAAAACAAAAAATAAGGAGCCAACAATGGACAAATAAATAAAACTTGTCAACCCACCTGTTTTAGGCGGGTAAAAAAATGCAATTGTACTTAAAATTAAGGGCAGTGCGCCTACAGCAATAAAAGGAATTCTTCTTCCCCAGCGTGAGTCAAGCTGATCAGAAAAATAGCCAACCAGTGGGTCAAAGATCATATCAAAAAATCTAGAAATCACTAAGGCAATTGAAATAAATAGTGGAGCCATCAGTGGTTTTAAATTACTTGAATCTGGAGGTAAATAATAATAGAGTACCCACTGCGCAAAAATTTGATCTACAACTGCGTAGCTGACTCCAATTCCATATAAAAGCTGAATTGAAAGCGGTAACTTATCTTTTTCATCTAATTGCTCCATGGTCACTGCTCCTTTTAAATAATATTTAACTCATTATTTCCAGGCCTGAAAACCACCTTTTAAACTTTTGGCTTTTTCATAACCATTTTCATTTAAAATTCTTGTTATTTTAATACTTGAAATACCACTAACACAATAAACTGCTATTTCTTTATTTTTATCTATTTTATTTAATTTAGGATCATTAATATCAAATTTTCTGAATGGAATATTGATTGCTCCTGGGATATGTGCATTTTGAAATGTTTTTTCATCTCTTATATCAATCTTAGGAATCTTTTTTCTTTTAAGTTCATCAACTGTAATTTTCTCGACACCAATACCGAAAAGATTCTTAAATAAATCTAATAACATATAATTTCCTCCTATGAGTTTTAATTAAATTCTATCTCTGAATCAAAATTTTCACATTCCAGATTATTACAACGGGCAGTTCCCACTTTATAAGCAGCTATTTTTTGAGAATAATCAAGATCATAGTCCATTATCTGATCACAGCTATCACATTTAAGTTTATTTCTCATTTCATTTAAATATTCTACATGTAAAGCCAAACTTTCTAAATAAGCTGGTAAAGAGTCGATCGAGTTTTCTGTAAATAAATTTAAGTTATCAAATTCTATTTCAATTGAATAATTATCAAATATTTCTATAAGAGAATAATCCATCATATCTAATTCAGGTTGAAGTTCAAGTTCTTTTGTTCGAGAATTATCATGTGGAATAATTGGATTTAAATTAATTTTTTTGTCTTTTTCTAGAGAATATTTGGTTAACTCATCAATTAACTGATAATGAAATTTTTCAAATAAATTATTTATACTTTCCTGTGACTCTCCTGCTGCTTCTCTAATAAAATTGAGAAGTATGGTATTTAAAATTATATTATCCCTTGTCTGCAGATAAACTAAATAATTTTCAAAATTTATTTTTTCTGCAGCTATTAATTCATTTATTTTAGCTCTAATTAAAGCTGGAATATCAAACCAATAATCAGCTATTTCTTGATCAATAACATTTATTTTGCCATCAGCAAATTTAAGCAGCATTTCATAATAATCATTTTCAGGATACGAATCAAGTGCATCCAGATCCCAGTATTTCAATATCAGTTCTGCAGTTAAATCCTGATCAATGTTTTCATTTTCCCAGAAAGCAGATGCAGGAAAGATATCATTTTTTAACATCTGTATAATTTCAGTATCAATTTCTCGATCATTAGCTTTAAAAGTAACTAATGAATCAATGAAATCTTTTAAAGTTGATAAATCATAAGCATAATCAAAATTTGAAATAAACATTTTTTTGCTGCTTAATTTCCAACTTTCTTCTCCTTCTAAAAAATCAACTTTTAATTTTTGGCCAACCTGAGAATTTATAAGGTGCTGAACATCAGAATTAGTATCTTCAAATTGATAATCGACATCTAAATTATAATCCACTGGATTAATTTTGTTTTTTATAATTAGGATATTTGTCTCTTCATTATCTTTATTTAAGGTACAGAGCATTGCTTTATTCATAAAATCCCCCTATTACATATTTGC
>JBNJFG010000026.1:0-26561 GCA_051746665.1 Bacillota bacterium | reverse complement strand
TTCTGCAGACTGCATACGTGCTTTCGCAATATATTTTCGAATTAAATACCCAATTACAATTCCGAGAGGTAGGGCTATTATAAAATAAAACACACCTCCATTAATAATATTCACCCCCTGTCTATATTCAGTTTTTTAGTTTTTTGATTTTTTAATTTACATTTTCTAATAATATTTTAACTTTTTTCACTGCTTATGTCAAGAAAATAGTCCAATCTGGAATAAAAAGGAAAAAGCCTGTGAGTACAGGCTTTTGTTAAAAATTTATTTATCTGTTACTTGATAGACCAAATCATATCTAAAACCTTTATTGGCCAGATAATTTTTCAATTTATAACTGGAACTATCTTCTTCAGTTCTTCTCCGCAGCCATTTATCTTTTAGATATTTTGCCATCTCAATTTCTTCTTCTTCACTTAAATATTTATTCAGAGCATTGTTAATAATTCTTTGATTAACTCCCTTATTTTTTAATTCTTTATAAATAAGTTTTCTACCTCGTGGATGATTGTTTTTCCTTGATCTAATCCACATTTCAGCAAAACGCTCTTCATTTAAATAATCATTATCTAAAAGAAAATCAACTACTGCTTTTATCACGTTTTCTTCAAACTCTTTTTTTCTCAATCGATCTTCTATTTCTTTAATCGTTCTTTCTCTATAACTTAAAAGTTTGAATGCTTTATTACGTGCTTTAGAAAATTCTTTCTTATCTACTTGATCCATTGGTAATTAATCCTCTTTCTTTTCTTTCTTTTCTTCACTTTCTTCTTCATTTTCACCATCTATTAGACCTACTTTAACTCTGATTTTATTATCAATTTCTTCGATAATTTCTGGATTATCACGCAAAAACTCTTTTGAGTTTTCTCTACCCTGGCCAAGACGAACATCACCATAAGAATACCAGGAGCCAGCTCTATCAACAATGCCAGTTTCCTCTCCTAAATCAAGAATACATCCAGGCTGTGAAATTCCAGTTCCATACATAATATCAAATTGACAATTTCTAAAAGGAGCAGCAACCTTGTTTTTTACTACCTTCACTTTAGCTGTACTACCAATCAATTTATCTCCATCTTTGATAGTTTGTGATCTTCTCATTTCAATTCTAACGGAAGAATAGAATTTAAGTGCACGACCACCAGGAGTTGTTTCGGGATTACCAAACATTACACCTATTTTTTCTCTGATCTGGTTAATAAATACAACTGCCGCTTTTGATTTACTAATTGCACCAGATAATTTACGCATCGCCTGTGACATCAATCTTGCCTGCAGACCCATATGAGAATCTCCCATATCTCCTTCTAATTCTGCCTTTGGTACTAAAGCTGCAACTGAGTCAATAACTACTAAATCAACAGCATTACTGCGGACAAGAGCTTCACTAATCTCTAGAGCTTCTTCTCCACTATCTGGCTGTGAAATTAAAAGATTATCAATATTTACTCCTAAATTTTTAGCATATTTGGGATCTAAAGCATGTTCAGCATCAATAAATGCTGCTATTCCATCCATTTTTTGTGCTTCTGCAATGATATGCAGAGCTAAAGTTGTTTTACCAGATGATTCATTACCATATAATTCAATGATTCTTCCCTTAGGAATACCACCAATACCTAAAGCTAAATCTAATGGTAAAGCACCTGTTGGAATTGCCTCTACATTTAGTTTTTGTGAGTCACCCAATCGCATAATTGAACCTTTACCAAATTGTTTTTCTATTCTTTTAACCGCTTTATCAAGCGCTTTTTCTTTATCACTAGTTGCCAAATTTATCGTCCTCCCCAAATTTATTTTAACTGCAATTTTTGTCTTTAATTATATTATAGAACAAATGTTTAATGAATGCAAGAAGTGTTTTCTATTAAATGGAAAATAATTTAATATATTCCGGACCTTCTCGCTTGAGCTTGCTCTGATAAAGAGTAATACTTTCAATTCTTGCATAAATATTAACAAAATTTTCAGCTCTAAATTTATCATTAATAGCTGTGGCTTCATTTTTAGACCGACCAAGTGTCAGATGCGGAATATACTCTCTATTATCTTTCTCAAAATCATATTTTACTATTTCTGATTCTAATTTTTTATAAATATTTTTCAATACATCTTCGCCTTTATTGAGAGCTAAATAAAGAACCTTAGCTCTTTCTAAATCTGGAAAGGCGCCAATTTTATCAAAGTTAATATATTGTCCTTTACTTTTAAATTTAATATTTTTCAAAACTTTAATTAACTTATTCTTATCAGTTTCTGAAGCTTCACCAATAAATTTTAAAGTTAAGTGCCAGTTCTCTTTTTTAAGCCATTTAAAATCATTATTCATCTCAGATTTTAATAATTTAAGCTTCTTTTTAATTAACTTTTTGCTTCTATTATTGATATCTGCTGCTATAAAAAGTCTCATTTACTACACCCTTTAATTATTAATCCCCAATTCAGCTTCGACTTTATCTAATAATTCTCTTGGCTCCTGGTAAGTGTCATTAATATGCAGTGCTTTCCTTAATTCAGCTCTTGCAGCTTCCAGCATATTAGCTCTATAATAAGCCAGGCCTAAATAATAACGACTTTCTGCAAAATCAGGATTTTTTTCAACTGCCAGTGAAAAGCGAGAAATAGCTCTATAATTTTCTTCTCTTGCCAGATGAATTTGACCTTCAGCTAAATAAGCCTGCACATAATTTGGATTATATTTTAGTGACTGCCCATAATAATTTAAAGCTTGATTGTAATTTTTTTTATTTTTTTCAAGGTTACCCATCAAATAATATCCATAATATGAGTTTGAATTAATTTCTACAGCTTTTTCCAAAGCAGATTTAGCCTCATCATAGTTTTCTAATTTAATATAACTCTCTCCTAAACCAATATAATAAGGCGCAAAATCATCTCTCATTTTTATACCCTGATTATAGATAGAAACTGCAGAGTTATAATTATTTACTTTTTGATATAAATTACCCAAATTTAAATAAAGTGAAGATTGAGATCCATTTAAATTTAAAGCAGACTCATAATACTCTACAGCCTGATTTAAACTTCCTTCTTTTTCTTTAATTCTGGCAAGATTCAAATAATCAGCCGCAGTCGGATCTAATTTAATTATTTCCAGATATAAATTTTCAGCTTTATTAAAATTATCATTTTCTAAATATACATAAGCTAAATCACGTTTAAATTTGAGTTCTTTAATTCCTTCTTCCTCCGCAATTTTTAAATATTTCAAAGCATCTTCGAAATTTGCACTATCAAATTGATTCTCTTTATTTAAATATAGTTCACCAATTTCCCAGTTTAATTTGCCGCTTTGATAACCAAGATTATTCATTCTCTCTAAATAATTTATAGCCTTTGCAGCCTGGTTTCTATTAACTGCTGTCATTGTTGAATAATATAAAACACTGAATTCTAAACCTTCATCTAATTTATCATTTTCAATTAAAGTATTAAGTTTTTCTTCAGCTAAAGCATAATTACCCTGATTATAGTCATTTAGAGCTTCAGTAAAAACTTCTGATGGTGATTTTTCCGAGTCAACAACAACACCTTGTGCTAAAGCAAAACCTGTGATTGAAAACAATAATGATAAAACCAGTATTAAATAACCAAACTTTTTAATCATTATTCTTCCTCGCTTTCTTTTATCAGTTTATAAATCTCAAAAAGTGCAATTTGAGAAGCATAAAAACGATTCATTTTCCGGCCATAATTTTTTAAAATTTTAAAACTTTTAGTTTTTCCCTTATAATTAAGAGCTAAGTACATTGTGCCTGCAGTTTTACCATTATGAGCCGAAGGTCCCGCCGCTCCTGTAGTTGAAATTACAATATCAGTTTTAAAAATTTGGGCAGCATTTTCTGCCATTTTTATTACACATTCTTTGCTGACCACACCATATTTTTTTAAAAAATCTGATTCAATATTTAATAAATTTTCTTTTATCGTTTGATGATAAGCGACTATTGAGCCTAAAAAATATTGAGAGCTGCCTCCTTTTTCAGTTAATCTTTCAGCAATTAAACCACCTGTAAATGATTCCGCAGTAGAAACAGTAATTTGTTTTGAAATTAATAAACTGTGAACTTTATCTAATATACCTTCCTGTCCGTTTCCATAAATGAAATCCTGAAATTTATCATTTATCTCAGCAGCAGCTTCATTTATAATTTCAGCCTTTTTAGTCTGATCTTTTACTTTAGTGTTATCAATTTTAAGCCTCAGTTTAACTTCTGCTCTGCCAGCTTGATAACTAATTTCTAAAGCAGGATTAAGATTTAGTTCTTCTATTTTAGAAGCAAGAGTTGATTCGCCAATACCAATAAAATTAAATTCTTTAACTAATACTTTATTTTTAGTCATGTTTACTAATTCTGGTTCTATTTTCTTTTTGAATATATATTTTAACTCTGATGGTACACCTGGTAATAAATAAAATCGTTTATTTTGAGTCTCAACCTTTAATCCAGGAGCTGTACCTCTTTCATTATCAATTATTTCTGATCCAGCCGGAAAATATGCCTGCGAAAGATTATTAGAAGTCAGATCTGACTGGTGATTACAAAAAATATTTTTTAGTTTATTTTCGATTTCTTTTGAATAAATTAATTCTAAATCCAAAGCCTCAGCAAATGCTTCTTTTGTCTGGTCATCTTTAGTAGGCCCAAGCCCTCCAGTAATGAAAATTAAATCTGAATTTTCTGCTGCTTTTAAAATAGTTTTTTTTATATTATCTTTTTCATCGCCACAGATTAAAATATTTTCAAGTTGAAAACCTAAGTCATTTAAATTTTTTGCTAAAAATTTTGAGTTGCTGTCCTGTACAAGTCCGCTAATTAATTCTGATCCAGTTGCTACTATCACTGATTTCAATATTTCCACCTCATATTAATTATAACATTTTAAATAAAGAAAATCGACCTTATCCAGGTCGATTGAATTAAAATCTGATTAAAATTATTAAATTATAAAGATGATTAATTTTAAAATTATTAAAGTAGTTAGTCCTGCTAAAATATCATCCAGCATTACACCCCATCCAGATGGTAATTCCTGAACTTTATCGATTAACCAGGGTTTAGTTATATCAAAAATTCTAAATAAAATGAAACCACCAATTAAAACTGCTGTATTTAAAGGTAAAGTATAATATGCTAATAACTGACCTGCCATCTCATCGATCACTATTTTACCGTCATCTTTGATCCCAGTCTGCCGTTCTTCAAAATTAGCTATTGCAATTCCACCAATAGAAAGAGCGGAGATAAAATAAATATTATTTAATAACGGAAAGAAAAATACCAGTAATACCATTAATAATGAGCCCCAGGTTCCAGGTGCATAAGGAAGATGACCACTATAAAAACCTGTTGCTAGAAAATGATTTATTTTATTTAGCATAAATTCCTCCCTTAAGAATAATCAACCTCTGCCCCTGCAAAATAAGTGTAACCGGAATAAATAGTTATTAATACAGTCAGCCAGACTAATCCCTCAGTTAAAATAAATGGTAGATCAAAAATTTTAGGATTAATAATTAATGTAATGGCTGTTATCATCTGAATAGTAGTTTTAGTTTTACCCCAGATATTAGCTGGAATTACTGAGCCTTGATCAGCTGCAACTACCCGTAATCCTGTAACTGCAAGTTCTCTTGCCACAATAATCAGCAGCGGCCAGGTAGATAGAACACCTATTTCTACAAAGGCAGTAAAAACACCAATAATTAAAAGTTTATCTGCCAGTGGATCAAGAATTTTACCCAGAGTAGTTATTAAATCATGTTTTCGAGCATAATATCCATCATATTTATCAGTTAAAGCAGCCAGAACAAAGACTATAAGAGCAGCAATACTAGAAGTTAAAGAGTTAATAAAAAGTAAATAAATAATGATTGGAACCAGTAAAATTCTTAATGTAGACAATTTATTTGGTACATTCATTCTCAATCTCTCCTATTAAATCATAATGGAAGGCCTCTTTTATTACAGCCTGATAAATTTCTCCAATTTGAAGTTTATGATTTTCAATTGGAATGTAAATTTGATTATCTATCTCTGGTGAATCATAACGTGAGCGCGCTAGATAATTTTCCTGATCCTGATCCTCTATAATTACTTCAATTTTTCTATTTATAAATTCCTGGTTTTTACTAAGTGAAATCTCCTGCTGTAACTGCATAATTTCTTCTTTTCTTTCGGCTTTAAGTTCTTCTGGTACCCGATTATCAAAATTATAAGCTGCAGTTCCCTCTTCTCTAGAAAATTCAAAAACACCCAGTCGATCAAATTTATATTTTTTGACAAATTCTTTTAACTGCTTAAAATCTTTCTCGTCTTCTCCAGGAAAACCAGTTATTAAAGAAGTTCTAAGTTTAGCATCAGGAATTTTATTTCTAATCTTATTTATTATATTAGCGATATCTGCTTCAGTTCCTTTACGATTCATTAATTTTCTTATTTTTTCTGAAGAATGCTGAATTGGTAAATCAAAATAATTACATATCTTTTTTTCTTCAGCAAAAACATCTATAATTTCATCTGTTATAAACTCCGGATAACTGTATAAAACGCGGATCCATTTAATTCCTTCTACTGCTGCTAACCTTTTTAAAAGCGGAGCTAAAGCAGAACGACCATAAATATCAACACCATACTGAGTTGTATCCTGAGCAATAATTATTAATTCCTTAATTCCTGATTCTGCAATTCTTTGAGCCTCAGCTGCAATATCCTCAATTGATCTGCTTTTAACTGCTCCTCTGATCTGAGGTATGCTGCAGTAGGTACAGTTATTATTACAGCCCTCAGCTATCTTTAAATAAGCGTATACGTTATTATCTAACTCTCGGGGCAGTGATGAGCTGTAATCAAAACCTGCCTCTTCTATACCACCAGCTTTTTTACCTTCTAAACTTTCTCTGATAACTTCTGCTATTTTATCAAAATTTGAAGTACCCAAAATAGCATCAATTTCTGGAATGTCTTTTTTTAACTCTTCACTATATCTTTGAGTTAAGCAGCCTGTAACGATTACTGATCTGCATTTGTATTTGTTTTTGTATTCCAGTGCCGTTAAGATTGTTTCAATTGATTCTTCTTTAGCATCCTGTATAAAACCACAGGTATTGATTACTATTACTTCTGCTTCTTTAAAATCATTCGTATATTTAAAATCTTTTTCTCCTCTTAAAAATCCATTCATATGCTGACTGTCAACTTCATTTTTGGGACAGCCTAAGGTCATTAAAGAATATTTTATCATTTTAACTCCTTTATAATGTCATAATTTAAATGTAAACTCATATAATTCCAAATTATAAGCTCTATAACTACAAAAAAGCCCTCAAAGGGCTTTATTTCTGAAATGGTCGGGCTATCCGGATTTGAACCGGAGACCTCTACACCCCCAGTGTAGCGCGCTACCAAGCTGCGCCATAGCCCGTTATCAACAAAAAATATTATATACAAATTAATTCTTTTTGTCAAATATTTAACAGCTGTTCTATTTTATATAATCCAGTTTTTTTAAGTATTCCATTGTTTTATCTGGAAAATCAGTCACAACAAAAATTTCCTGTAGTGAAGAACTATTTTTAGCAATTAACTTAATCCCACTTTTAGTATTATATTTTAATCGAATATAAGCAGGTGTTCCACTGCCTTTTCTCCTATTGATTCTGCCAGGAATTATACTTTTAATTAATTTAGAAAGAGCTATATCTTCTAATAAAGGTAATATATCCTCTATAATAGTATGCTCCTGTTTAACTTTATTATGCCTGTACTTATTAGCCATTTAAATCACATCCTCAATTAATTATAACATCGATAGATTAAGGCCGCAAATAACAGCGCTCTTTGGATCCTTCTATTTTACTATTTTAATCTAATTTTTTAATTATTTACATAAAAAAAAGAAAGCCACAATGACTTCCCTAAAATTTAATGGAGCTGATGATCAGACTTGAACTGATAACCTGCTCATTACAAGTGAGCTGCTCTACCAATTGAGCTACATCAGCATAATATAAAATTTAAATGGCAGGGGAGACAGGAATTGAACCTGCAACCAATGGATTTGGAGTCCACTACTCTGCCAGTTGAGCTACTCCCCTGAATTATAAAATATTTTGTTTAAAAAAATGGAGCTGATGACCAGACTTGAACTGGTAACCTGCTCATTACAAGTGAGCTGCTCTACCAATTGAGCTACATCAGCATAATATAAAATTTAAATGGCAGGGGAGACAGGAATTGAACCTGCAACCAATGGATTTGGAGTCCACTACTCTGCCAGTTGAGCTACTCCCCTAAAAAGAGGCGTTTTTCAATCAAGCAATAGTTATTATAATAAAGTTATGGTGCTAGGTCAAGTTCTATTTCTTTAATTATTTATTATTAGCTTAGTTTAATTCTGTTTTTCTTTAAAATGCTTAATTTTACCCATAATTTCATTATATTTTATTAGTTTTATTTTCAAAAAATTCTATTAATTACACTTTTCTCCTTTTGAACTGTAAACCCTGATACATTTCGTGTTTTTTTACACTTAATGTTCTAAATAACTTGATATTTTACTAATAATGTATTATCATTTATATCGTAAATGTTAAATATATTGTTATAAGAGGTGGTTTAAAAATGGAAAAACATGATTTGATAGTTATTGGAATGGGTCCTGCAGGAATGGCAGTTACTGCTATGGCAGCTAATATGGGTTTAGATGTTCTCGCAATTGAGAAACATAAAGTTGGGGGAGAATGTTTAAATTACGGTTGTGTTCCTAGTAAGGCCTTATTAAAAGCCGGAGAAGTAAATGATGTAACTGAAAATTTAAAGCAGTTTGGAATTAGGTTTTCAGGAAAAACCGAAATTGAAAATCCTTTAGAAATAGTAAGAGAAAAAGTTGGGGAAATTAGCGGCAGTAAAACAATGAAAGCTTTTGAAAGAGCAGAATTAATTATTGACCAAGGATCAGCTAAATTTATTGATAAAAAAGTTATTGAAGTAGATGGTAAGCAGTATACAGCTGATAAAATATTTATTGCGACTGGTACTGAACCATTAATTCCACCAATACCTGGTTTAAAAGATGTGTCTCGTTTAACTAATTTAAATATTTTTGAGCAGGAAGATATTCCTGAGAGATTAACTATAATTGGTGGTGGAGCGATTGGTTCTGAAATGGCTCAGGCTTTTTCTAGATTAGGATCAGAAATCAATATGTTCCAGATAGATGATCATCTGGTTCCAACTGGTGATGAAGAAGCAGGTCGAGTTTTAGAAGAAAAATTCAAAGAAGAAGGTATTGGTGTTTATAACAGTACTGGAATTAATAAAGTTGAAGAAAAAGATGGAAAAATCATTACTCATACAGAGGCTGGTGTATTTGAATCAGATAAAATTCTTGTAGCTACTGGAAGAAAAACTGTTTTAGAACCACTACAGCTTGATAATGCAGGTATAGAATATGATAAATCCGGTATTAAAATTAATAAAAGATTAGAAACAAATGTTAAAGGAGTTTATGCTGTGGGAGATTGTAATGGTAAGGCTCTTCTTTCTCATGCTGCAATGCATCAGGGAATGTTAGCTTTAATGAATGCTATTAACCCTACTCCCTTTAAGCAGTTTAAATATGATGATTTTATTGTTCCCTGGTCTGTTTTTACAAAACCAGAAATTGCTCAAGCTGGCTTAACAGAAAAGGAAGCAAAAGAAAAAGGGATAGATTATCAGATAGTTAAAGAAAAATATGAAGATTACGGAAGGGCAATTGCTGATGGTAAGCCTGAAGGTTTTGTAAAAGTAATAACTAACAGCAAAGGTAAAATCTATGGTGCTACTATTGTTGGTGAACAGGCAAGTGAGTTAATCCATGAATGGATTTTAGCGATTCAGCATGATATTTCAATGTTTGATCTGATGATGACTCAGCACTCTTTCCCAACAATTTCACTGATGAATAAAAGAATAGCTCAAAAATGGATGATGGGCAAAACTAATTCAGGTATGGTCCCTAAATTAGCTAAAAAATTCATCTAAAAAAATCTTAATAAAATATATTAATAAAGTTAAAGCAGGCTCTTTGAATGGATCTTTCTCAAATTGCCTGCTTTTTTTCTTTTATTTTCTTTTTTTTATTGCGATGATTTCCGGTGGTGGCCCGGGTTGATTAAGAAATTTATAATTCAAAACATTATATTTTTTATAATCTAAATTTGAACTATAATCTAAGATAGATTTTCTCTCTTTTTCTCCACCCTGATGTCCACTATAAATAACAAGAATTATTATCCCCTTCACTTTTAAGAGTTCTAAAGATTTTTTAAGAGCAGTGATTGTACTCTTACTTTCAGTTATGATTTCCTTATCCCCTCCGGGTAAATAACCAAGATTAAAAATTACAGCCTGTAATTCTTGTTTAATATATTTATCTAATTCTGCATGATCTGATTTAATTAATTCACACTGTTTTGTCAGAGAATTTTTTTCTAATAAATCAGCAGTATTATCTAGTGCTTCCTGCTGGATGTCAAAAGCATAAACCTTTCCTTCTTTACCTACTAATTCAGCTAAAAATTTACTATCATGCCCATTTCCAGCTGTAGCATCAATTACCACATCTCCTAATTTAACTTCTTTTTTTAATAAACGATGAGAAAATTTAACAGCATTTAAAAAATCATTTTGCATCTATATCACCCCTTTTTCAATGAATTTGTATATTAATTTAAGATTAAGATATAGCTAAAAAAATAAAGTATTATTAAGTTAATCTACTCAAATAATCTATAATTAGAAATAATTTAAATTGACGATGAACTAAAGTTAATATATACTGTTAATTGTGCTTGTGAAAAAGCTAGTAACTTTATTTGCCCTCATCGTCTAGGGGTCCAGGACACCAGGTTTTCATCCTGGCGGCAGGGGTTCGAATCCCCTTGAGGGTACCATTTTTATATTAATTTTAGTTATATGGAGGGATGCCCGAGTGGTTAAAGGGAGCAGACTGTAAATCTGCCGGCGATGCCTACAAAGGTTCAAATCCTTTTCCCTCCACCATTTTTATAAGATATTAAAACACCCGTTTTTTAACGGGTGTTTTTTGTGTTTAATTTAATTGTTTCCTCTCAAATTATTTATCTTTATCTCATTATCTTCAACTGTGAATTCAACTTCTGCAACTTCAGCTACGCCTCTCCAGGGACCACGTTCCTCACCGTTAACAACAGCTGTTATAGCTCCTGCTTTACCAATTTTTATATAAAGTTCATTATTAATTTCAAACTCTCTGCTGTCACCCGCTTCCAATACACCACTAAAAGCAGTATCCCCATCATTCCTGATATTAATCCAGACAGTATCAGATGCCATAAAAGTAATAGTTTTATCCATTTCAGTTATCTGGGTATTTTGAGTGCTGTTTTGATTGGTTTCAGACGAGTTTTCAGTATTTAGATCTTCCTCTTCCATTATTCCAGTTTCATTGTTTTCAGAATTTTCATCACGATCAATTTGTTGATTGTTCTCATCCCCAGTATTGTCAGCTAAAGTTTCTTCCACAATATTTTGTTCTTCCCTTAGATTATTGGAAACAATAATTTCAGTTATTTTATCGCTTTCAGCTGAATCAATGCCTTCCATATCATTAAAATTATTCTGATTTATAATTTCAGTATCTGGATCAGATAATATTTCTGAATCAATAGAATTTAAAATATTATTTTCATTATTTATATCTGCTAACTCTTCTTCAACTTCTGCTTCAGTTTTATCTTTTTCACTATTTTGCTCATTACTACCTGCTCCATTTTCTAAAATCACTGAATTCTGTTCAATATTTTGTTCTTCACTTATATTTTGATTTAATAATCTTATTTCTGAATTTACAAAATACTGAAATGTATAGACTGCTGCAGCAATTAAAAATAGAGATACAATTACAATAAAAATAATTTTAAAAATGCTTTTTTTGCGCCCCTTATTCCTTTTTACCTTATGAGTTACTTTTGTTCCATCAAGATAATCTTTATGTATGGGACTTTTGCTTTCTTCTTTAATATTTAAAACTGGATAGTAATTTAAAAGTTCCTGATAATTAATATCAACCTCTCTGGCATATCCTTTAACAAATACTTTTAGATAAACCTTACCGGGAAGAACTTCAAAATCATTTGCTTCTATAGCTTCTAAATATTTTTTTCTAATTTTAGTTAGTTCTTGAATATCATCAAGAGTTAATTCTTTTTCCTGTCTTGCTTTTTTCAATAATGTTCCCAATTCTATATCTTCCAATGGAATATCCTCCCTTTCCAATACCAATATATATTAATAAATTAATTAATTGCAGCTTAAATAAAAACTCTATTATATTATAACATACTTTAATGATTTATTTAATTGTTTTGTCAGATTATTTTTTTTAATATATATTTTTAAGTTCACTTGTATTGGATATCTAGCAAAAGTTTGCTCAAAAAAAGAGCAGCATTGAGCTGCTCTTTAATTATATCTATATTTATATTATTTTTCACCTTTATAATATGGCTCACCGGAAGCTGCAGGAGGAGTTGATTTACCAAAAAATCCAGCCAGTACAACTAGAGTAAGCACATAAGGTATTGCACTAATTAATTCTGAAGGTATAAAGGGGAAATCTACTCGAACTGCAACTGCTTCTGCAAAACCAAATAACATTGCAGCTCCAAAAGCACCAAAAGGATGCCATTTACCAAAGATCATAGCTGCCAGAGCAATAAAACCACGCCCAGCAGACATTTCACGAACAAAAGCACTACCATCACCTATTGATAAATGAGCTCCTGCTAAACCGGCTAAAATACCACTGATTAACACACTAATAAATCTCCATCTATTAACATTGATACCTAAAGTATCAGCAGCCGCCGGATGTTCACCAATAGAGCGGATTCTTAGTCCCCAGTGAGTTTTAAAGAAAATAAACCAGACAATTGGAACTAAGATTAAAGCAATATAGGTAATCGGATTAAATCTAACACCTAATACTCTTAATGCAGGTAATCTATTTACCTGTGGTGAAGTCCCTTTAACACCAAATAACACCTGCAGTAAAAAGATAGTAATTCCTGATGCAAAAATATTAATACCGGTAGCAACTACAATTTGATTAGCTTTAAAGGTTACACAAACAAGTGCTAAAATTGCAGCAAAAACTAAACCTGCAATCATAGAATACAATACACCAATCCAGGGACTACCAGTACTGGCACTACCATAAACTGCTGCAAAAGCTCCAATAAGCATCATTCCTTCTAGAGCAATATTAACAACACCTGATCGCTCAGAAAAAATACCTCCTAAAGCTGCTAAAATCAAAGGAGTAGCAAAACGAAAACTGGCAAGTATTAATGATAAAGAAAATATCTGTTTTAAAGTATCCATTATTCAACCCCTCCTTTTGCTTTTTTCTTAGCAAGATATACTTTAAAGACTTGGAGGGCTGCAACAAAGAAGATTACTAAAGCCTGAATTATCATTACAATTTCAGAAGGAATACCTGAAAACTGCATTTCCAGACCACCCTGTGCCAGTGCTCCAAATAATAGACCACCTAAAATAACTCCAATTGGATGAGTCTGACCAATCAAGGCAACAGCAATTCCTGTAAAGCCATAACCAGCATCCATACCATTTATAAAACTTAGATGTGTTCCTAAAACCTCACCAACTCCGGCCAGTCCAGCAACAGCACCACTAATAAACATTACAGTAATTATACTCTTACTGGCATTAATACCACCGTATTCGGCACCATCTGGATTATAACCAACAGCTCTCATTTCGTAACCAAGTGTTGTCTTAAATAGTAAATACCACATCACAACAGCAGCTATAAGAGCAAGAAAAAAGTTGATGTGAAGTCTAATTGCAGGACTTGCAAATAATTCAGCAAAAGGAAGATTGGATAATAGCGGATAATCCATAATATTTTTAAAGTTAAACAATGATGCAGATTCCATTATTTTTGGAGTAGCAGGTCGACCGGTATCTCTAAAAATATTAATACCATAATTAATCGTTAAAGCAACAGCAATATGATTTAACATAATAGTTGCAATAACCTCATGTACATCCATTTTAGCCTTTAATAAACCAGGCAAACCACCCCAGAGTCCACCAACAAACATTCCTGCGATAATAGCAAAAGGAAGATGGATAAAGGCAGGTAAAGAAGTAAAATAAAAACCAACAACACCTGCTGTAAAACCTCCCATTAATAGCTGTCCTTCAGCTCCAATATTAAATAAACCAGCTCTAAAAGGTAAAGCTACAGCCAGTCCAGTTAAAATTAAGGGAGTCGAACGCCATAAAGTGTTTGCAATAGCTCTAAAACTACCAAAAGCACCAATATATAAAGCAGAATATGCATCTACAGGTGACTTATCAGTTAAATATATAAATAAAGTACCTACAATTAAGGCCACAATTATTGATAATAATGATAAACCTAAATTTGTTAAGATAGATTTTATTTTATCTGAATACTTATTCATTGCCCTCACCTCCAGCTTCAGTTTTAGAACCGGTCATTAATTTACCGAGTTCTCTTTCATCTGTTTCTGAAGCTTTTAAAATATCAACAATTTCTCCTTCAAAAATTACTGCAATTCTATCACTTAAAGATAGTACTTCACTTAATTCTGCAGAGACCAGTAATACTCCTGCACCTGCATCTCTCCTATCTATAATCTGTTTGTGGATAAACTCAATTGAACCAACATCTACTCCACGAGTTGGCTGAGAAGCAATTAAAAATTCGGGGTCATGCGAAAATTCTCTAGCAACAATAAGTTTCTGCTGATTACCACCAGATAAATTTTTGGCCTGAGACTCCATTCCTCCACCACGCACATCATATTTTTCTATTAAATCCTCTGTATATTGAGCTATATTATCATACTGCATAATTCCATTTTTAGAAAAAGGCTCTAAATCATGATAACCTAAAATAATATTTTCTTTTAGATCAAAATCCATAATTAAACCACGTTTTTGTCTATCTTCTGGAATATGAGCTACCTTTTCTCTTTTTATCTCTCTTGCATTATATTTACTAATATCCTTACCACGCAGCTCAAATTTTCCACTTTCAATTTTACGGAGCCCAGTTATAGCTTCGATAAGTTCTGATTGACCATTACCTTCTACTCCAGCAATACCTAGAATTTCACCTTTTTTAACCGATAATGATATATCTTTTACTGCAGTAATACCTCGATTATCTTTTACATTTAAATTTTTAACATTAAATATTTCTGCACCAGGTTTAGCTTCAGTTTTTTCAACCTCTAATAAAACCTGTCTCCCAACCATTAACTCAGCTACATCTTCTTCACTAACATCTTTTGTATTAACAGTATCAATACTTTTACCTGAACGTAACACTGTAATTCTATCAGAAATTTCTTTAACTTCTTTAAGCTTATGAGTTATAAAAATAATAGTTTTACCCTGTTCTTTTAAAGATCTAAAAATATCAAATAATTCATCTATTTCCTGGGGAGTTAAAACAGCTGTTGGTTCATCAAAAATTAAAAGTTCGGCTCCTCGATATAAAGTTTTAATGATTTCAACTCGCTGCTGCATTCCAACAGAAATATCAATAATTTTTGCTTCTGGATCTACAAAAAGTCCATATTTTTCTGAAATATCTTTAACTTCTTTTTTAGCGGTTTTTTGATCTAACATCAAACCACTTCGCGGTTCATTACCCAGTACTATGTTTTCAGTTACAGTTAGTGGGTCAACTAACATAAAGTGCTGATGAACCATTCCTATCCCTAAATTTATTGCATCCTGGGGTCCATCTAAATCCATTTTATTACCTTCATAAAAAACCTGACCACCATCAGGATCATAAAGCCCATATAAAACATTCATTAAGGTTGTTTTGCCAGCACCATTTTCTCCAACAAGGGCATGAATCTCACCTTTTTTTACTGATAAATTTACATTATCATTTGCTTTTACACCTGGAAATATTTTAGTTATATTCTGCATATCTAAAATATAATTATCTTCCCTGGGCATGATTATTCCTCCCTAAATATAATAGAAATTAATAGGGCTCTGCTAATAGCAGAGCCCTTTAAATTAAATATAATTTGTACTAATTATTAAAGGTTATCAGGTCTGCCTGTTTCTCCCCAATTTTCTACATCAATTTCTTCATTGATGATCATTTCTTTAATCTCAGCTATACGATCAGCATAAGGAGCAGTTATATTTTCCTTCATTTCTTTAATAGTTTCTAACTCAGCTTCAGTAATAGTTCCATTTTCATAAGCATCCATTACTGGCTGTCCAATTTCGGTTAAACTAGTTAGATCAACACCACCATCAGCTAAAGCAAAGTATAGGTTTTCTCCACCCTGATAGTTATCTTCTACTACAGATTTCACTGTATCAAAAACAGCGTTATCTACTTTTTTAAGCATACTAGCAATAACATAACCTGGTGCAACATAGTTTTGATTGGAGTCTACACCAATTGCATAAACTTCTTCTTCTTCAGCTGCCTGGAATACTCCAGAACCTGTACCACCAGCAGCATGATAAATCACATCTGCACCATCATCAATCATACCAAGTGCAATTTCACGACCTCTAGCAGGGTCTCCAAAGTCACCAGCATATCTTGTCTGGAATTCAATATCAGGATTTATATATTTTGCTCCCTGATAAAAACCACCTTCAAAACGGTGAATTAAAGAAAAATCTACCCCACCAACAAATCCTACATTACCATTTTCACTGGTTAAGGCTGCTAAAGCACCTGCAAGGAATGAACCTTCCCATTCAGCAAAGTTTAATGTTACAATATTATCTGGAACATCCTGAAATGCCTGATCTACATGGGCAAATCTTGTGTCTGGATATTCAGCTGCAACAGTTTGTAAACTATCTGCCATCTGGAATCCTACACCAATAACTAAATCAAAACCTCTAGAAGCAAAACGACGTAATGCTGTTTGATCTTCAGATGGATCAGCAGGCTCGATATATTGGAAGTTAATTCCTAATTCCTTTTCGGCTCTCTGTAAACCGCGATATGCTGCATCATTAAAAGATAAATCACCTAGACCACCAGTAGATAGAACGATACCTACTCTAGTGTCCTGTGCAGCTGCTGGAACTGCTGCAAAAACAACCATCATAACAAAAGTGAAAACAATAGCTAAACTTAAAACTTTTTTCAAAATAATGACCCCCTCATTTATTTTTTTGAATGGTACCAAATTTTGTGAATTGCAATTATAATATAACATTTTTATATTATATTTGCAACATAAATGAACTTAACAAAAACAAGTTGTGCGAAAATTAATTAGATTAAAAAAATTAATTTTATCTACTTCTGAGCACCTTAAATTGAAATTGATCACTTCTAAAATAATTTTTAGAATATAGAAATAATCTTTCTTGTTCATCATAATGCATCTGCTCTAGAAGTAAGATCGGCTTATTCTTTTTTACATCCAATTTTTGCATTAATTTATCTTTTGCAGTAACAGGCACTATCTCTGTAACAGCATATTTAATTTTTAATTTATATTTATTTTCCAGTAAATCAAAAAGTGAATGACTAAAATCATCATCTATATTTATTGGAAAAAGATTTGTATTTAAATAATCAATACAAAAAACAACTGGTTTATCATCTGCAGTTCTGATTCGCTGCAGTTTTAAAATTTCCTGCTCTTTTTTAATATTCATTTTAAGAGCAAGCTGCTTATCAACTTTTTCTTTTTCAACTTCTAAACCTTTTGTTCCCGGTTCAAAACCTTCATTTTTGATAGTATCACTTACACTAAATAATTCTTCAATACCTCTTTTAAAACGAGGTATCGGCTTAGAAACAAAAGTTCCTACTCCCTGACTTTTAATAATTTTACCTTCTTTTTCTAAAACTCGGAGGGCTTCTCTCAAACTGGCTCTGCTAACATCAAGTTGTTTAGCAAAAGCTGTCTCAGAAGGAAGTTTATCACCTGCTTCATAAATTTCTTGGTCAATTAAGTTTTCAATATGCTCCTTGATTTTTAAATAAAGCGGTCTTTTATCCTGTTTCAATATTTCCAATCTCTATCACCCCTCCTTTGCTCAGACGTCTTACCTGTCTGACAACTAACTAAATAGTATCACAATTCAATTTTTATGTCAAGATTTTAACTATTCTCAATATCATTTTCTTCCTCGTTTTCAAATTCTCCATTTAGTATAGCTTCTAAGTCATTCTCTTCAACTAAAACTTCACGTGGTTTACTACCTGCATAAGGACCAACAATCCCGTCTTCTTCCATAGTATCAATTAATCTTGCAGCACGGGAATGACCAATATGAAGTCTTCGCTGCAGCATTGAAATTGAGGCTCTATATTTCACAACCAATTTTACTGCTTCCTCATATAATTCATCCTGCTCATCATCTAAAGATAATTCGACTTCCTGGATGTCATCCTTTTCTATCTTGTATTCTGCTGTTGCCTGAGCTTTAACAAATGCAGTAATATCATTAATTTCTTCATCTGTTAAAAAAGACCCCTGTATTCGCTGTGGTTTCTGCATCCCGACAGGTGCAAAAAGCATATCTCCTTTACCTAATAATTTTTCAGCTCCACCCATATCCAATATTGTTCTGGAGTCTGTAGCAGATGAAACTGCAAAAGAAATTCTGCTGGGAATATTTGCTTTAATAAGTCCAGTTATTACATCAACTGAAGGCCTTTGAGTTGCAATTATCAGATGAATTCCTGCAGCTCTTGACATTTGTGCCAGTCTACAAATATTATCTTCTACCTCATTTGCAGCAACCATCATTAAATCAGATAACTCATCAATGATTACAACTATATATGGCATTTTGTCATCTGGATCATCTACCTGCTTATTATATGAATCTATACCGCGACTTCCAGTTTCTGAAAAAAGATCATAGCGATTTTCCATTTCTTCAACTACCAGTTTTAATACATTAGCAGCCTTTTTAGGATCAGTAACTACAGGTGTAAGTAGATGTGGTAAGCCTTGATAAATATTCAACTCTACTTTTTTAGGATCTACCAGCAGCAGCTTTACTTCCTCAGGTGTAGCCCGATAAAGAATACTGCTGATTAAAGTATTGATACAAACACTCTTACCAGAACCAGTTGCTCCTGCTACAAGTAAGTGAGGCATTTTAGCAAGGTTAAAGACTGCTGTATCTCCATCAATCCCTTTACCTAGGGCAAGTGTCAATTTAGCTTCTGCCTTCTGAAATTCTTCTGAAACAACTACATCTCTAAAAGATACTGTAATATCATTACCGTGCGGAACTTCAATCCCAACAGCTGCTTTCCCTGGAATCGGAGCTTCTATTCTGACATCACGAGCCGCCAGCGCAAGTGCTATATCATCAGACAAATTTACAATTTTACTGACTTTTACACCTGTTGCTGGCTGAATTTCATACCGAGTAATTGTAGGACCATGATTAACATTAATTACTTTAGCTTCAACCCCAAAACTATTAAGTGTATCTTCTAATAGTTCACTTTTATTTGCTAATTTAACTTTCTTTTTTCCTGAATCATTTAATAAAGAAATGCCGGGCAGAGTATAATCTCCGTGTTTTTCTCCCTGATCCTTAATATTTTTAGATTGGTCTTTACTAATATCAAAATCCTCAGTTATCTCTTTATTTTCATCAGCCTTTAGATCAGAATTATTTTTTTGATTTTTAGTCGTTTTTTCACTATTTTTCTTATTTTTAGTTGAATCAGACTTTTTATCAACTTTGTCTTTAAGCTCTTTTTCTTTAGTTTTATGATTATCTTTATAATTTTTTTCTTCAACAATGTCTTCCTGGCCATTTTCTAAATTATTTTTAATTAAAGTTTGTTCATTTTTATTTTCAACTTTTTTATTTTTTCTTTTCTCTTTAAATTTAGCAAATATATTAAATCTGCCAAAAGATAAATTGCTGAAAAATGAAGTTATTTTTTCTTTTAAATTTTTTATTGAATTATTAAATGAAATTATTAAAGTTTTAGTTTTTTGAAAAATATTATGTAAAAATAAATCAAAGAGCAGCAAAATACCAACTAATAATAAAACTGACAGAATAATATAAGCACCATTAACAGCAAAAAGCTCTACTAAAAAGTAAGTTATCGCCCCACCAATTATACCTCCAGCTGCGTTTTCTGGTGTGTTTAGCAAAAAGTTTCCACCGTCATTTAGATTTATAATAGATATAATAGCTATAAAAGAAATGATAAGTCCTAAAAATTTGGTTGAGAATTTAATTTTTTTTGATCTAATTAATTGAATTCCCCAATAAATAAATAAAAGAGGCAAAATATAACTGCCGCTTCCAACTAAAAAATAATAGCCTTTACTCATATAATCTCCTAATAAGCCTGCAGATTTACTAAAAATTGCAAAATAACTAATTGCAGCAAAGGTAATTAAAAATAGTCCCAAAATTTCATTTTTCCTTTTTTCAATTTTAGGATCATTTTTTTGATCGCTCATCTCTGCCCCTCCTTAAAATTTATCAAAACTTTAATTTATTATGTCAAATTTATGAAAATAACTACCGCTGCTAAAACCCAGCAGTAATAACTAAAATAATTTAATTTTTTTTCTGCTAAAACTTTAAGTAAAATTTTAATTGCAAGATAACCTGAAATTACAGCTGATAAAAAACCAAGTAATACTATTTTAAATTCCAGATTAAATGTACCACTTTCAACTACTTTTAAAAATTGTAATAATCCGGCTCCACCAATAACAGGTATTGACATTAAAAAAGAAAATCTGGCTGCTGCTTCTCTATTTAAGCCTTGAAATAAAGAGGCTGCAATTGTTGTACCAGAGCGTGAAATACCTGGAATAATGGCTCCAGCCTGAGCTAAACCAACTAATAAAGGCTGCCAGAATTTCATTTCTTCTACTTCTTTTTGGCCACCTTCAATTTTTTCGGTAATATATAAAATCAAACCGGTTACTATCAGCATTAAAGCCGTTAAATAGGAATTGGAGAATAAATTTTCGAAAAAATCTTCAAATAAAACTCCTATAATTCCCGTTGGTATAATTGCAAGTAAAATATAAAATGTTTCTTTTCTTTTTTCTTTTTTTAATAAAATCATATCTTTAATATCCTGCCAAAAAATAATAAAAATTGGGATTAAAGTACCAATATGTAAAATAACATTAAATAATATCTGATCTTCTTTAATATCTAAAAAACTTTGAGCAATAACTAAATGGCCAGAACTGCTGACCGGGATAAATTCAGTCAATCCCTGAATCAATCCTAAAAATACAGCCTGAAAAATATTCAATTTTTATTCCTCCTTCTAATCATTATAGCACACTCAGAAACATATGTTCAAATTTAAAACCAGCTGCTTTTACACAGCTGGTTAATTTATACTTAGTTTCTATACTTCCATAATCACAGGTAAAATCATTGGATTTCTTTTTATTTTTTGATAAATATAATTATTAAGTGAGTTGCGAATAGTATTTTTGAGCACAGACCATTCTGTTACATTATTTTCTTCACAGTCTTTAAGTGCATCTTCAACTCGTTGAGTCGCAGCCTCAATTAATTCTTCAGATTCTCTAATATAAACAAAACCTCTGGTAATAATATCTGGACCAACCAGTATATTACCATGTTTATCAATTGTAACTACAACTATTATTATGCCATCTTCAGATAATAGTTTTCTATCTCTTAAGACAATATTTCCAACATCACCAACACCTAGACCGTCAATTAGTACATCACCTGATTGAACATTATATTCCTTACTAACTTTTTCATCAGAGAAGTTAATTTTATCTCCAACATCAGCAATATAAATATTATCACTTGGGATGCCATTCTTTTCAGCCAGATCAGCGTGTTTGTATAAGTGTCTATATTCTCCGTGTACAGGCACAAAGTACTTTGGTTTAACAAGATTTAGCATTAACTTTAATTCTTCCTGACTTGCATGTCCAGAAACATGAACACCGGAAACATCTTCGTAAATTACATTGGCTCCTCTACGATAGAGTTTATTGATTGTTTCACCAACTAATTTTTCGTTTCCAGGAATAGCAGAAGCAGATATCATTACTGTATCTCCATCTTTAATATTAATATGATAATGATCTCCCCGGGCCATCCTTGTTAGAGCGGCATAAGGTTCTCCCTGACTTCCTGTAGTCAGTAAAGTCACTTTACTATCAGGCAGATCAGAGCAATCTCTGATATCAACAATCATATCATCTGGAACCTGTAAATAACCCAATCTGCGGGCAATATCTACATTATTAAGCATACTCCGACCGGTAAAGGCAATCTTACGATTATATTTAAAAGCTGCATCTACAATCTGCTGTACTCGATGGATATTAGAAGCAAAAGTTGCAATTATAATTCTTTCTCTTTCATCTCTAAATATCTCATCTACAGTTTCTCCTACAACTTTCTCGGAAAGAGTATAGCCTTCACGCTCAACATTTGTACTATCAGAAAATAGGGCCAGTACTCCTTCTTCACTATCTCCTAATTCAGCCAGTTTATGAAAATCAGCTACTTCTCCATCAACAGGAGTCTGATCAAACTTAAAGTCACTGGCATAAACTATTTTTCCTAAAGGAGTATCAATAGCAAGAGCACAGGTGTCAGCAATACTGTGATTTACTCGTACAAATTCTACTCCAAAATTACCAATCTGATATTTCTTACCTGAGTTTACTACTTTTAATCTGGTATCTTTTAGTAAGCGATGCTCTTTTAAATTACCTTCCAGTAGTCCCAGTGTTAATTTAGTTCCATAAATAGGAACATTAATTTCTTTTAATAAATAAGGTAAACCACCAATATGATCTAAGTGTCCATGTGTTAGAACAATGGCATTTATTTTATCCTTGTTCTTAATCACATAATCATAATCAGGAATTACCAGATCTATTCCGAGTAAATCATTTTCTGGAAATTTAACACCCGAATCAATTATCAACATTTCATCATCAATTTCCAGAACCCACATATTCTTTCCAATTTCTCCTACTCCACCAAGTGTAGTCATCGAAACATTTTTTATTTTATTGTTATCATTCATTTAAAAAACAAAACACCTCCATAGTATTTTAAAACAAAACTTAATTCATCAATTTACATCTTCTTTTTTATTCTCATCTGTCTTCTTATACTTACTTAAAACTAATTTAATTATCATTCTGATTGATTCTGTCTGTCTGTCTGATTGAAACTAATTGAAATTTTGACATAAAAAAAATTACTTAATTCTACCTGTGAAATTAAAAATTAAGAAACCCGTCCATATCGTTAATACTATTATACATAGAATTGAAATAAAAAACAAGCAGAATTAAGCATTTATACTTTTAGACTAAATCATTTTCTATTAAATATTCGGCAATCTGGACTGCATTTAAAGCAGCACCCTTACGTAAATTATTTGCAGTCAACCAGAGATTGATTCCATTTTCTACCGAATTGTCTCTTCTTATTCTTCCTACTAATACATCATCATTATTTTCAGTATCAATCTGCAGCGGATATTTTTCGGTCGCTGGATCATCGATTACTGCTACATTTTTAGTCTGAGCAAATAATTCCTTAATATCTTCTATCTTGAAATCACTGTTTAGTTCAATATTTAAAGACTCACCATGACCAAAGATTACAGGTATCCGAACACAGGTAGCTGTTACCGGCAGCTCTGGATTATGTAATATCTTATGACATTCATTAATCATCTTCATTTCTTCTTTAGTATAATCATTATCTAAAAAGACATCAATCTGTGGAATCGCATTAAAGGCAATCTGATGATTAAAATTCTCATTTTTTATTTCTTCCTTATTTAAATAAGCCTTTGTCTGTTCTAGTAACTCATCAACTGCTTTTTTTCCTGCACCTGATACTGCCTGATAGGTATTAATCACCAATCTTTTTAAACCATATTTATCAGCAAGTGGTTTTAAAAGCATCACCATCTGGATAGTTGAACAGTTAGGATTAGCTATTATCTGCTGATGCTCCTTTAAATCTTCACCATTGACCTCAGGTACTACTAAAGGCGCATCCGGATCCATTCTAAAAGCATTGCTGTTATCTACTACTATTCCTCCTGCTTTTTTAACCTGTGGTGCTATCTTTTTAGAAACTCCACTTCCTGCAGAAAAGAGAGCGATATCTATTCCCTCAAAGGTTCCTTCTTTTACAATTTCTACAGTTAACTCTCTATCTTCAAACTGAATTTTTTCACCTTCTGAACGCTCAGATGCGATCAGCTTCAGTTTATTAATCGGAAAATTTCTCTGACTTAAAGTTTTTAACATCTCTCTACCTACTAAACCTGTTGCACCTACTACTGCTACATTATACTTTTTCATAAATTTCTTCTCCTTTCTCGACTACGGGGCGTCCAAAGTAATTTGTTCCCCAGACACCAATAATTATTAAGACTGCTCCAACTACTTGAAATTTAAAGAATGGTTCATTTCTAAGAACTACTCCAGCTATTATGGAAACAACTGTAGTTAAATTTGCAAATACCGCTGATTCGGCTGCTGTGATTTTAGAAAGTGTATAATTCATCATAAAAAAGGCTACTACTGATGATAAAACTCCTAAATACATTACCGAAATCATAACCTGTTTATTGGTTAATAAACTAAAATAACTGCTCAAATTGAAATTTTCTTCATAAATTGCGATTAGATTAAATAAGAAAGCACCAAAACCCATCATTACATATGTAATTTCTATCGGACTAAATTCTAAAGAAAGCTGTCTCGAAATGATATTATAAAAGCCAGCTGCAATTACTGCTCCTCCTAATAAAAACAGACCTAAATAATTGCCTGCAATCGGAGATACACCTCTATTAAAAATAATGAACAAGACTCCCCCCACTGATAGAGCTACAAAAACACTCTGTAGTAAAGTAGGTTTTTCATTTAAAATAACTGCTGCCAGAATTGTAACAGCTACAGGTATTAAAGCTATCATCATTCCCGCTTCTGAAGATGTTGTGTATAACATCCCTGTAGTTTCACAGATAAAGTAAATTCCAGGCTGAAATAATGCTAACAGAAATAGCTTTTTTAAATTTTTACCCTTCAAATTGATATTTATTATACCAATAATTCTTAAAATACTCAAGGAAAGAAATGCAATAGCAAAACGAAAACCAAGCAAGTGGAAAGGAGTCATTAACTCCAATCCCTCCTTGGTAATTAAAAATGAAAAGCCAAATATTGAGCTGAAGATTAATCCGGCAATGTAAGGAGAATACTTTTTGAATTTAAGCATTTTCACTCACTCAATTCTTTGGAGGCCAGGGACCATAATACTGATAATACTGAGTCTCTACCCCACCATTATATAATTTTCTTCTTTTACTGGCCTCTTTACCAAATATTTTTTCAAATTTAGAATGAGATGTAATTATATAATAAGACCAGGTTTCAAGCTCTAAAAACTTTTCGCCCATCATTTTATATAATTCTTCTACCTCTTCTTTTTCACCCATTCTTTCACCATAAGGTGGGTTAGTTATGATATAACCATATTTACGATTAGTTGAGAATTCTTTAAATTCTTTTTCCTGAAAATGAATTATATCTTCAACCCCTGCCTGCTGAGCATGATAGCGGGCAATACTGATTGCTTCCGGATCATAATCATAGCCCATTATTAAGCGGGGCTCTACATTTATCTTCTTAGCCTTTTTAGCTTCAACTCTGGCCCGGGGCCATTCGAAATCCTTAAAAATAGGCCATTTTTCGGAATTAAACTTTCTTTTTAAGCCTGGTGCCTGGTTTTTAGCCATCATAGCAGCTTCAATTAAAATAGTACCTGAACCACAGAAGGGATCAATTAGAATTCTATCCTTATCCCAGCGGCTTAAATAGACCATTCCTGCTGCAATGGTTTCCTGAATAGGTGCTGTAACAGATAATTCTCTATAACCTCTTTTATGAAGACCGGTCCCAGAACTATCAATTGTTAAAATAGCTCTATCTTTGTATAAGGCAAGCTCAATCGGGTAAAGTGGGCCATCTTCGTCAAACCAATCTGTACCATATTCTTCCTGCATACAGTCTACTACTGCTTTTTTTGTAACTGACTGACAGGTAGGAACACTGTTTAATTTAGAGTCTATTGATTTAGCACTAACAGGAAATTCTGCATTTTCCGGCAGCCACTGGGGCCAGTCTAAATCTTTAACTCCATCATAAAGCTGGTCAAAGTCTCTGGCCTCAAAATCTCCGATTTTAACTAAAACTCTCTCAGCTGTTCTCAGCCAGAGGTTAGCTCTAGCAACTGCCTGCAGATCACCAATAAAAGTTATTCTCCCGTTTTTTACCTCAGTGATTTCATATCCCAGATCATTTATTTCTTTTTTAACTAAAGCTTCCATACCAAAAGTACTGGTTGCCATCAATTCTATTTTATCCAAAAAAATTCTCTCCTTTTATTTACTTACTACTATTT
>JBNJFG010000025.1:0-28872 GCA_051746665.1 Bacillota bacterium | reverse complement strand
TCACGCTCTCGTTTCAACTTTTAGTGTTCTAGCAGCTTTTGCTGATGACATGCGCCAGCTGCAGCGCTCAGAAATTGCAGAAATTGGTGAGCATTTTGGTAAAGATCAGGTTGGTTCTTCAACTATGCCCCATAAAAGAAACCCAATTAACTACGAAAATGTAAAAAGCTTATGGAAGGCTTTTATGCCTCAGATGACTACAGTATATATGGATCAGTTATCTGAACATCAGAGAGATCTGACTAATTCAGCTTCTTCCCGTTTTATTCCGGAGCTGATAACTGCTTTACTCTCAGCAGCAGCCCGATTGACCAGGGTTAGCTCCAAGATGGCAGTTGATCAGGAAAATATTAAAAAGAATTTCGATCAGAACAAAAAGATGATTGTAGCCGAACCTTTATATATTCTTTTAGCAGCAGCCGGTCATCCCGATGCACACGAGGCGGTACGGAAGCTGACTTTAAAAGCACAGAATACAGATCTTTCTTTAAAAGAACTGGTAACCGAGAGTAAAGAGCTGCAGGGATACTGGGAAAGTTTTGCTGAGCGGCAGAAAGAGTTAATTTTAAAACCGGAAAAATATACTGGAATCGCAGCTCAAAAAACAGAAAAAATAGTTAAAAACTGGCAGAATAAATTTGATTATGAGTTAAATACGGAGGTTTTATAAAGATGCAAAAAAAGGAAATGCTCTATGAGGGTAAAGCTAAGCAAATTTTTAGTACAGATCAAGATGATCAGGTAATTGTTCACTTTAAAGATGATGCAACTGCTTTTGATGGTCAGAAAAAGGGGCAGATTGCAGAAAAAGGCAAGATTAATAATAAGATCAGCAATTTCTTTTTTAAATTTTTAGAAGAAAAAGGGATTAAAACTCATCTAATAGAGGAGTTAAACGAGCGTGATTCTTTGGTTGAAAAAGTAGAAATTATTCCTTTAGAAGTTGTGATGCGCAATGTTGCAGCCGGAAGTCTGGCCAAAAGAATCGGCATGGAAGAAGGAGAACCGCTGAAGCAGCCGGTAATCGAATTTTACTATAAGGATGATGACTTAGGAGATCCTCTAATTAATGTGTCTCATATTGAACTTTTAGGACTAGCAGGCAGAGAAGAACTGGAAAGATTAATTGCCTTAGGCCATAAGATTAATGATATTTTAGTTAAGTTTTTAAAAGAGCGGAATGTAGATCTTGTTGACTTTAAACTTGAATTTGGGAAAACTGCAGCGGGAGAAATTATCCTTGCCGATGAGATTACTCCTGACACCTGTCGGTTTTGGGATAGTAAAACTAAAGAAAAGCTGGATAAGGATCGCTTCCGCCGTGATCTTGGTAATGTAGAAGAAGCTTATCATGAAATGTATAAGCGGATTACCGGCCAGGACTGGAAATAATTTTAGTATTAAAGGGAGGAAAATTAATGAGAGGAAGTTGTAATTTCTCTAGTAAAAATTTAAAGACAGTTCAGCAGAGTTCTAATGATTTAAAGTTAACTCAGGCTGAGCTGAATGATGATAAAATGAGCGAAGAATGTGGAGTTTTTGGCATTTTTAATGCTGATGGGGAGAGCAGTGCAGCAGAATTAACTTATCTTGGGCTGATTGCCCTGCAGCACAGGGGTCAGGAAAGTGCCGGTATCTGTACCAACCATCAGGGTGAGTTTAATCTGCATAAGAGTATGGGACTGGTAGAAAGTGCGTTTGAGAAGGAAGATATCAGAAATTTAAAAGGGGAGATGGCAATAGGTCATGTCCGTTATTCTACCAGCGGCTCTAGTAAACTGGCTAATGCCCAGCCAATTTTGATTAACAGCATGAAAGGTGATTTAGCTTTAGCTCATAATGGTAATCTGGCTAATGGAGCAGAGCTTAGAAATAATTTAGAAAGCAATGGTTCTATTTTTCATTCTACTTTAGATACCGAGGTAATTGCTCATTTAGTGGCCCGTTCTTTTGAAGATAATATAATTGAAGCTTTAATTCAAAGTCTACATCAACTTAAAGGTGGATTTTCTCTGGTAGCAATGACCAAAGATGAGCTGGTTGCTATTCGTGATCCGCGTGGTTTTAGGCCACTTTCTATTGGAAAATTAGATAACAGCTATATTGTAGCTTCAGAAAGCTGTGCTTTTGATATCATTGGAGCCGAGTTTGTGCGTGATGTTGATCCAGGTGAAGTTGTTGTGATTGACAAAGACGGAATTAAAAGCCGCCGTTATACCGGTGAAAATGATACCAGTCTCTGTGTTTTTGAATATATTTATTTTGCAAGACCTGACAGCAATATAGCGGGTCAAAATGTTTTGCTTGCCAGAAAAGAAATGGGTAAACAGCTGGCCCGGGAGATGGATATTGAAGCTGATATAGTAGTGCCTGTACCGGACTCCGGCATTGCAGCTGCTTTGGGATTTGCTGAGGAGTCAGGTATTCCCTATGCTCAAGGAATTTTGCGGAACCGCTATATGGGTAGAACTTTTATTCAGCCAACTCAGGAAATCAGAGATTTAAAAGTTAGGCTTAAATTATCACCTATTAAAGAAATTATAAAAGATAAAAAAGTTATTTTAATAGATGATTCAATTGTTAGAGGAACAACCAGTAAACAAATTATTGGAAGGATCAAAGAGGCAGGAGCAAAAGAAGTTCATATGGCTATCTCCTCACCACCTGTTGAACATCCTTGTTATTTTGGACTTGATACTTCACGCCGACAGGAACTAATAGCCAGCAGTAATTCTGTTGAAGAAATAAGTGAAAGCATCGGAGCTGACAGTCTTCACTATTTAAGCCAGGCAGGTATGCTCAAGTCAATTAAAACTGAGGTCGAGCTTGGTTTCTGTACTGCCTGTTTTGATGGAGATTATCCGATAGACAGCCGTTATTTAAGTGAGGAGGAATAATTTTGGGTTTAGATTACAAAAAAGCTGGTGTTGATATAGATGCCGGAAATCAAGCAGTTGAATTGATAAAAAAAGATGTACAGTCAACCTTTGGTTCGGAAGTAATGACCGGTTTGGGAGGATTTGGTGGACTTTTTAAACCCGATTTAAGCAATTACAAAAATCCTGTTTTAGTCTCAGGAACAGATGGAGTGGGAACCAAACTTAAACTTGCATTTAAACTGGATCTTCACAATACAATAGGTATTGATTTAGTAGCTATGTCGGTTAATGATATTCTAGCTCAAGGGGCAAAGCCCTTATTTTTCCTCGATTATCTGGCAACAGGGAAGCTGGAGCCTGAAAAAACTGCTGAAATTGTAAAAGGGATTGCAGCTGGTTGTAAACAGGCTGGAGCCGCTTTGATTGGTGGTGAAACTGCTGAAATGGCAGGCTTTTATCGGTCTGGAGAATATGATCTAGCAGGGTTTGCTGTTGGAATAGTTGATCAGGATCAGATTATTACTGGGGAAGGGATTAATGCAGGAGATTTAGTTATTGGTCTTAAATCAGATGGGCTGCACAGCAATGGTTTCACTCTAGCTCGAGCTGCTCTTTTTGATAGAGCAGGTTATGAGTATACTGCAGAAGTGGAAGAGCTGGAAAATAATTTAGGCAAAGAACTACTTAAGCCAACCAAGATATATGTAAAAACTGTACTGGCTCTGCTTAATAAATATAAAATTAAAGGAATTGCTCATATCACAGGGGGCGGTTTAATAGAAAATCTGCCGCGTATCCTGCCGGAAGGTTTGAAAGCTGAAATTGCAAAGAAAAGCTGGCAGCCGCAAAAAATATTTGAGCTGATCCAGGAGGCAGGCGAAATTGCAGAAAGAGAAATGTACAGAACTTTTAATATGGGAATTGGAATGACTTTAGTTATAGATAAAAATGATAAAGAGAAAATACTGGAAGAACTGGAGCAAATGGGAGAAAAAGCCTGCCTGATTGGTGAAATAAAAGCAGGAGCTGGGGACACATCTCTCGAAATAAAATAAAGAAGGTGTAAAAATGCTTAAAATAGCTGTTTTTGCCTCAGGTCGAGGTTCAAATTTTCAATCAATTATTGATCATATAAAAAGCGGAGATATTCCAGCAGAAGTTAAACTTTTAATTAGTGATCGTCAGCAGGCTGGCGCTTTAAAAAGGGCAGAACATGAAGAAATAGAAAATGTATTTATTGATCCAGCGCATTTTGAAACAAAGGCTGAATACGAAAAAGAATTAGTTGGAATCTTAAAAAATGCTGGAGTAGAGCTTGTAATTCTGGCCGGTTATATGAGGATTTTATCCCCATTTTTTGTTAGAGAATTCAAAAATCAGATTATTAATATTCATCCTTCACTCTTACCTGCTTTTAAAGGGCTCGATGCTCAAAAACAGGCTGTTGATTATGGAGTTAAATTCAGCGGCTGTACTGTTCATTTTGTAGATCAGGGTATGGATACTGGTCCAATTATTAAACAGGCTGTGGTAGAAGTTAAAGAAGATGATAGTGCTGATGATCTGGCAGCAAGAATTTTGAAAGAAGAACATAAAATTTATCCTGAGGCAGTAAAATTGATTGCAGAAAGTAAAATTAAAATTGAAGGACGAAAAGTTAAAATTCTAAAGGAGGAAAAATAACTTTGTCTAAAATTAAAAGAGCATTAATCAGTGTTTCAAACAAGGAAGGCATTGTAGAGTTTGCAGAGGGTCTAAAAGATTTTGGTGTAGAAATAATTTCAACTGGTGGTACAGGTCGGATGTTAAAGGAAAATGATATTGAAGTCACAGATATTGATGAGGTGACTGATTTTCCGGAAATGATGGATGGAAGAGTAAAAACTCTGCATCCTGCTGTTCATGGTGGTATTCTGGCAGTTAGAGATAATGAGCAGCATCTAAAAGAAATTGCAGCTCAGAATATAGAACCTATTGATCTTGTTATTTGTAATTTATATCCATTTGCCGAAACAATTGCTAAAGATGATGTAACATTAGAAGAGGCAATAGAGAATATTGATATCGGTGGTCCAACAATGATCCGCTCAGCTGCCAAAAATAATAATGATGTGGCAGTAGTAGTTGATCCAGCTGATTATGATCAGCTTTTAGCTGAGATGAAAGTGGGTAATGGTGGTTTAACTAAAACTCAAAAGTTAAAACTTGCTTATAAAGCTTTCCATCATACAGCAGAATATGACCAGAGAATACAGAAGTATTTAGGAGAAATTGTACTTGATGATGAAAAAGAAAAAATGCCTGAAACAATGCTGGATCGTTATGATAAAAGAGAAGATCTTCGCTATGGAGAGAATCCACATCAAAAAGCAGCTTTCTACTTAGAAGAAGAGCAGAATGAACCATCAATTTCTACTGCTGAACAGCTGCATGGTAAGGGAATGTCTTATAACAATATTAATGATACAGATGGGGCTTTAGAGTTAGTTAAAGAATTTGAAGCTAAACCAACAGCAGCAGTAATCAAACATGCTAATCCTTGTGGAATGGCGACTGCTGATAATTTAAAAGAAGCTTTTGTAAATGCACATGCAGGTGATCCATTATCAGCTTTTGGTTCAATTGTAGCTGCTAATAGAAAAATTGATGCAGCAACAGCGGTAGAAATTGCAGATCAGGATAAATTTATTGAAGTTGTAATTGCACCTGACTATGAGCCTGAGGCTTTAAAGATTTTAAAAGAGCGGTCTGAAAAAATGCGTATTTTAAAGACTGGAGAACTTTCTATAAATAAAGACAAGCCTGGTTACAGTATGAAAAAAGTAACAGGTGGACTTTTAGTTCAGGATAGAGATTTAGCTCAAACGACTGCTGAAGAACTGGAAGTCGTAACTGAAAAAGCTCCAACTAAAGATCAAATTGAGGATTTACTATTTTCCTGGAAAGTAGTAAAACATGTTAAGTCGAATGCGATTGTTATGGCTAAAGATGAGATGGTTGTTGGTGTTGGTGCAGGTCAGATGAGTAGAGTTGATTCGATGATTATTGCCGGCCGTAAAGCTGAAGGGCGTCAGGAAGGCGGAGTTGTGGCCTCAGATGCATTTTTCCCTTTCCCAGATGCTGTAGAAAAAGCCGCTGAACTGGGTGTTAAAGCAATTATTCAGCCTGGTGGTTCAATTCGTGATGATCAGGTTATAGAAGCCTGTAACAAACTTGGAATTGCAATGGTTTTTACCGGCAAGAGACACTTTAGACATTAAATATAAATGACAAGTTAAATTGTCGATAAAGGAGTTTATTATTAGATTCAATTAAATTTTAAATAAAAAAATCCAGTCTGACTGGATTAATATAAATTTCCCTAATCAATTCTCCATTCTTTATTAATGGATTCTACTCAGCCATTAGTATCAGGGTGGAGAATTTTTATTGTAAAAAAATGTATAAATAAAATATAAAATGACAAATTTTATAAAGGAATATAAGTATTAACAAAGAATATTATTTATATAGGCAGCAAGTTTAAATACTATTTTGTGTTAATTTAATTATCCGAAAATGGAGATGCTAAAGATGGAAAATATAATGGTAGGTAGACAACCTATTTTAGATAAAAAAGAAAATTTATTTGCTTATGAATTATTATTTAGATCAGCAAAAAGTAATGAAATCAAAGATGGTGAGAAAGCTACTGCAGAAGTTATAATGAACAGTTTAGAATCAATTGGTCTCTCCAATTTAACTCAAAACAAACCTGCTTTTATTAATTTTACTGCAAAAATGATTAAAAATAAAATATTTGATTTATTAGCAAGTGATTCTATTTATATTGAAATACTGGAAACTGTTGAAGTTGATGAAGAGATAATAGAAATTTGTAAAGAATTAAAAAGGCAGGGCTTTAAAATAGTGCTTGATGATTTTGAATTTAAAGAATCACTAATAGAACTTGTTAAAATTGCAGATATTATAAAAATTGATTTTTTAAACTCTACTAAAAAAGTTAGAAAAGAAACTTTATATTTAATTAAAAGTAAATACAATAAAGAAGTAAAATTTTTGGCTGAAAAGATAGAAAATTATTCACATTTAAAAGAAGCAAAGCAGTTTAATTATGATTATTATCAGGGATTTTATTTTACTAAGCCCGATATTATATCTGGTCGAAAAGTAGAACCTTTTAAACAAAGTTATGTTAATATATTAGAAGAGTTAAATAAAGAATATCCAGATTTTAGAAAAATAGAAAATTATATAAAACAAGACTTATCGATGTCTTATAGTCTTTTAAGACTTGTAAATTCTGCTGCATATGGATATGATATTAACTCAATTAGACAAGGAATAGTTCTTTTAGGAGTCGATAAGTTAAAAAAGTGGAGTCTTTTATACTCTTTTAAAAGCTTAAATAGTAACAAACCAGATATTTTGTTAATAACCTCTTTAATAAGAGCTTATTTTGCTGAATCACTTAAGAAACATTTAGATATAGATGAGGATTTATTTATTCTTGGTATGTTTTCTTTAATAAATGCATATTTAGATAGGGATCTTCAGGAGGTTCTTCCACAAATATCAATGAAATCAAAGTTCAAAGAAGCTTTAATTTCTAAAGAAGGTAAATTGGGAGAGGTAATAAATATAATAGAGATTTATGAAAAATCAAATTGGCATGATTTGAATGGTTATTCTTTAGATACAGAAGCAGTGTTTAATGACTATTTAGAAGCAATAGAAAATGCTGAAGAAATTTTTAGAATTACCTAATTAAAAATTAGTCATTTTTCTGAAATAAAAAAACCCACCTCGGGAAAAAGGCGGGTAAAACAAGGAGAAAAGTATCTATTACTTTTATCTATGCTTAAAGCTGTCCTCTGCAACAGCTTCAAAAAGGGGATAACAAATCTTTATCTCTTTGCTACAATTATAGAATATCAGTGGATTATTAAAAGAACTTTAAATAAAGATTAAAAAAAGATTAAAAGTCATATTTTTTTCCACTTTTTATAGTTCTAACTTCAGCTGTCAGGTTCTTTTTGAAATAATCAATTGCATAATTACTACTGTCATGTGGTGAAAGAAATACTTTTTTAACATGGAAATCTTTTAAAATAGAAATTTTTTGATTAAGATAGTTTTCATCTAATTTTTCCCAGGGTCTGAGGCCGGTACCAATAATTCTCTGGAAATCAAGCCCTGCCTTTTGCATTCGGCCGGTTTTAACAGGCAGATGCAGGCCACCAGCAACTGCATAAATGTTTTCTCCGGTTATTTTTTCTGCCATTGTAAGAGTAGTTTTTAAATCAGGATGGCCGCAGCCTAAAATGACTACTGCGCCTTTATTTTTAAGGTCAACTACGAGTGCCTGTTCTTCAGTTGGTCCTGAGAAAAAAAGATTAGCTCTTAAGGGGCCAGTTGCTGCAATATCGTTATTGATTAACTGAGGCGCATAGGTGATAGTTTTCTTTTTAGTTCCAGTTTCTGCTGGAGCTGGTAGATAAATATGTGAAATTTTATTTTCAATAACTGGACTTAAAGTAATTTCGTTTTTACGGCTGGCTTTAACTCCTCCCATGTGATCAGGATGCAAATGTGAAATCACCAGTTTTTCAAAATCTTTTGCTTCCAGCTTTAATTTTTTAAAGTTTTCTGCAAAGACCTCACTTTCACCGGCAAAGGCAGTATCAAAAAGCAGATTTGAATTAATAGTTTCTAAAAAATAAGATATTCCGGCTTCAGTTTTAAAATCTGATTCACTTTTAGCCTCAACAACTGCAGTTAAAGAAAAATCTTCTACCTTATTTAGATCTAACTTTTCGGTTTTATCAATTCGCTGCTGATTAATCCTGTCAATATTTTCAATACACAACTTATAACTTTCATTTTTATAATATAAATATGGTAAGACAGCTGGTGAAGCTATTGCAAGTAAAGGCCACCAGAGTGGATGGATTTTATAATTCATTATAAATAATACCTCCAGAAAATTTTATTTGATAAAATTATGATCATTTGTCAATAAAATGATAGCTTAAAGCTTAGAACCAAACTGTAAACTGTGAACATAGAACTCTCGCTTAACAGTAATGGTTACTGATTACTGGTATAACAGGGATCACCAAACTATTTTTTTGTTAATAATCTTGACAAAACTAATAGGTTTAGTTATAATTAAAGTCGTCTGAAGTTGAGAATCATTTTCAAATAAAATTAGATCAAGGAGGAATTCAGATGAAAAAATTAATTACAATTACAGTTTTAATAAGTATTTTTGTTGGTCTGGGAACAGCTGCTCTGGCAGCAGAAGAGGTAAATTTATATACAAATCGTCATTATGATACAGATGAGGAAATTTTGAACCGTTTTACAGAAGAAACAGGAATTGAGGTTAATGTACTTAAAGGTGATTCTGATCAATTAATTGAAAGAATTGCCCGGGAAGGTAAAAACTCTCCTGCAGATCTATTAATCACTGCAGATGCAGGTAGATTACATAGAGCAAAGGAGAGAAATATACTGCAGTCAGTGATCACTGAAACACTTACTCAAAATGTACCAGAAAATTTAAGAGATGAAAATAATTACTGGTATGGTTTAACAATGAGAGCTAGAGTTATAGTCTATGCCAAAGATCGAGTTGATTCAGCTGACTTAGGTAGTTATGCAGATTTAACTTCAGATCAGTGGCAGGATGAAATTTTAGTTAGATCATCCGCAAACATCTATAATCAGTCTCTGTTGGCTTCTTTAGTTTCAATTTATGGAGAAGAGTGGGCTGAAGAATGGGCAGCTGGTGTTGTTGACAACATGGCTCGCAAACCACAGGGTAATGATCGGGCTCAGGCAACAGCTGTTGTGGCTGGTGAAGGAGATCTTGCAATTATGAACACCTATTATTTAGGTAAAATGATTAACTCTGATAATCCGGCTGAAGTTGAAGTGGCAAAAAATATTGGTATCCACTTTCCTGATGGTAAAAATGGAACCCATATTAATGTAAGTGGAGCTGGAGTTGTAAAAGCTGCTCCTAATAAAGAAAATGCTGTTAAACTTCTAGAATATCTAAGTTCTGCTTCAGCTCAGAAATTCTTTGCTTCTGCAAATTATGAATATCCGGTTAATCCAGAAGTTGAGTCCTCTGAGCTTCTGCAGTCCTGGGGAGATTTTGAGCCGCAGAATATTAATTTGACTGAGTTAGGAATTCACAATCAGACAGCAGTCAGAATCTTTAACCGTGTGGGCTGGCAGTAAATATACAGTTTAGAAATGTAATTTTGGCCTGAAATTTATTTTAAATTTGATTAGAAAAATTCGGGCTATAATATTATCTTTTAATGAGGTGGTGTAAAGATGCAGCTATTAAAAAAGCTAAAAAAGTCTTCTCCAGGCTGGTTTCTGCTGACAGCTGGAATTATAATTTTGCTTTTGATTCCAAATTTAAATATTATTATCAATTTATTTGGTGAGGCAGGTGAAAACTGGGAGCATGTAAAAAATTATCTGCTTATCGATTATTTCCAAAACTCTCTGATATTAGTACTTGCTACCGGTCTGTTGGCTGCTTTTTTAGGAGCGGGCTTAGCCTGGTTAATAGCTGCTTATGATTTTCCAGGCCGGGATTTTTTGAGCTGGGGGCTGATTCTGCCTCTGGCTATCCCACCTTATATTGGAGCCTATGTTTATCAGGGGATGTTCAGCTATACAGGTCCTTTACAGACATTTTTAAGAAATAATTTTCAGCTTAATTTAAGTCAGAGATATTTTGATTTTATGAACTTAAGAGGCGCTATTTTTATTTATACAATTTTTCTTTTTCCCTATGTTTTTTTAATGACTAAGGCTTTTCTGGCCAAACAGTCAGCTTCTTTACTGGAAAGTTCACGTCTTTTAGGTAAAAGTGACAGTACTATTTTTTTTAAAATTATCATGCCTCTTTCCCGGGGTGCGGTAGTTGCCGGAAGCAGCCTGGTGATGATGGAGGTTTTAAATGATTATGGTGTAGTTAAGTACTTTGGGATCAGCACTTTTACTACAGCAATTTTTAAAAGCTGGTTTGGGATGGGAGACCTTCCAACTTCAGTTAGGCTGGCAGTGATGGCCATGTTGGTTATTTTTGTAGTTTTATTTATTGAAAAACTTCTGCGTGGCGGCAGGAAATACAGCTATTCTACTTCAAATATTAGGCCTTTAAGCAGGAGAAAATTAGAAGGGAAAAGAAAAGTTATGGCTCAGCTGTTCACTTATGGAGTTTTCTTTTTTGGTTTTTTACTTCCAACCGCTCAACTTCTTTACTGGAGTTTTTTAAGCCGGGGTGGAGAATTGATGCAGACTTTAAAATTTGCTCTTAGCTCTTTTTTAACAGGTAGTGGAGCAGCGGTATTAATTCTAATAGGTGCGGTGATAGTTGCAACAACAGCAAGGATGAGCTCTAATTTCATGTCAAATCTTTTAGCGCGAATTACAATTCTTGGTTATTCTATACCAGGGGCTGTGATAGCTGTTGGGATTCTGCTTTTTATGCTGCAGCTTGATCAGGTTTTTGCTTTTCTGCAGGCAGGATTTGGAATAGAGGTTAATATTGTTTTAAGCAGTACCTTAGTTATGTTAATTTTTGCCTATGCCGTGCGTTTTATGGGAATTGCTTTTAATTCGGTTAACAGCGGTTATGAAAAAATTGGAGAAAGTTATTTTGAAGCCTCAAGAACACTGGGGAAAGGTGTTACAGAAACATTTTTTAAGATTGATCTGCCGATGCTGAAACCTGCCTTGCTGAGTGGGTTTTTACTTGTTTTTATAGAAACAATGAAAGAATTACCGCTGACTATGATTTTAAGACCTTTTAATTTTGATACTTTAGCAACTAAGGCTTTTGAATATGCTTCAGATGAGATGATTTATCGGGCAGCTGATTTATCACTGGTTCTAATTTTCTTTTCAGCAGCAGCAATTTATTTAATTACTCACCGCCATAAAAGGAGGAAAAGATAATGCAGTTAAAAATTAAAAATTTAAATTTTGCTTATAATAAAAAAGAAGAAAATATCTTAAAAAACTTTAATTTAGAAGTAGAAAAAGGAGAAATTATAGCTCTGGTTGGTGCCAGCGGCAGTGGAAAAAGTACTGTGCTTCGACTGACTGCAGGTCTCGAAATACCTGATGCTGGAGAAATTGTGATTGCAGGTCAGACCGTGGCTGATGATCATAAATTTAAAGCCGCTGAAAAAAGAGAAGTGGGAATGGTTTTTCAGGATTATGCCCTTTTTCCTCATTTAAGTGTTGAAAAAAATATTGCTTTTGGTATCGATCATTTAAGTAAAGAAAAAAGAAAAGCTAGAGTTACTGAACTTTTAAAGCTGGTAAATTTGGAAGGTTTTGAGAAAAGATATCCACATCAATTATCTGGTGGACAGCAGCAGCGAATTGCTCTGGCAAGAACCCTTGCTCCCGGACCAGAATTATTACTTTTAGATGAGCCTTTTAGCAATTTAGATGCAGAGTTAAAAGATAAAATCAGAAAAGAACTAAATGAAATAATTGAAAAAATTGGAATTACAACTATTCTTGTTTCACATGATCGGGAAGATGCAGAATTCATGCAGGCCAGAGAAATTTTAATGAATTAAATTTAAAAGCTCCAAGCTTATTAGTAATTATTACTAATAGTTGACATGTCGGGCATCATAAGCAATTTTTTTGCAGAAATATCTTGACAAAACTAATTAACTTATATATAATTTTACTTGAAGTTGAGAATCGTTTTCAATAAAGCCAATACTAAATTATTTTTTTATTATAGTTTTAGGTCAGCCTAAAAAAATGGAGGCAAAGAAAGTGGGAGCAAAAATTAATCTATCAGAATCCATGGAAGATTATTTAGAAGCTATTTTAAATTTAATTAGAGAAAATGGATCAGCCCGAGTAACAGATATTGCAAATCAGCTTGAAATAGCAGCATCTTCTGTTAATCAGGGTTTAAAAAAATTGAATCAGAAAGGTTTAGTCACCCAGGAAAAATATGGACCGATTAAATTAACGGATTCCGGTTTCAAAACAGCAGAAAATATTCGCTGTAAACATCAAATTTTATATTTATTTTTAAATAAAACACTTGGGGTAAGTAAAAAAAATGCTGATCAGGATGCCTGCAGTATTGAACACGCCTTAAGTGAAGAGAGTTTCGGAAAAATGGTTGATTATCTAATTAAAAACAATTATATAGAAGAGCAAAATTGTGCTTTTAAACTGAAAGCAGCTAAGGAGGAAGCAAAAATGGCAGCAGAACAGATTATGTTAGATAAAATTAACGTTGGTAATAAAGCAGAGGTAGTAAAAATTCTGTCTAAAGGACGTTTAAAAAGAAAATTAATGGATATGGGGTTAAATAGAGGTGCCAGAGTTGAAGTCAAAGGAAAAGCACCAATGGGAGATCCAATTGAGATAAAAGTTAGAGGATACAGTTTGAGTTTACGCCAGGATGAAGCAGCTGAAATCCTGGTAGAGGAGGTTTGAAGTTGATGCCTTTAGCTATGTTAAAACAGGGTGAGACAGCCTGTATTAAAGAAATTGTTGGTGGAAGAACTGCAAAAGGAAAACTTAATGATCTTGGATTTATAAACGGTAAAATTGTCAAAGTTCACAGCAGTTCTGGTGGCCCTTTAATTGTGGGGCTTGGAGATAATAGAATTGCAATTGGTCGAGGAATGGCTCATAAAGTAATAGTAGATACTGAAGGATGTGAAAATTAATGGCATTAAATAAAAAAGAAAGAAAAAATAATGAAGTAAAAGTTGCTCTGGCTGGTAATCCAAATTCAGGTAAAACAACAATGTTTAATGAGATAACTGGTTCCAGACAGCATGTTGGAAACTGGCCTGGAGTAACCGTAGAGAAGAAAACAGGACGAGCTTCCTATCATAATTATTCACTGGAGGTTATTGATCTGCCCGGTACATATTCTCTAGGGGCATATTCAGAAGATGAAGTAGTTGCCCGTGACTTTCTAACAGCTGGTGATTATGATGTAGTTTTAAATATCATTAACTCAGCCAATCTGGACAGAAACTTATATTTTACAGTTCAGCTTTTAGAAATGGGAGTTGATTTAATTGCAGTCTTAAATATGGCAGATGAGGCTGAAAAGAAAGGTATCAAAATTGATAAACAGAAATTGAGTCAGCTGCTGGGAACACCTGTAGTGGAAACAGTAGCTAGTCGGGGTAGAGGAATTGATAATCTTTTAGAGCAGACAGTTCAGAATAGAGATTTATCTGAGGCTTCTCTAAAGATAGACTACGGCCCTGAAGTAGAAAATTTAATTGCAGAAGTAGTTTCTATGCTTAAAAAATTTGATTTCACTCAAAATATTAATCACCGCTGGGCAGCAGTCAAGTTAATTGAACATGATCCAGAAGCGGTAAAATTATTAGAAAGAGAAGTCGGCATTTCTAAGGCGAAAAAAGTAAAAAGTTTCATTGCTGAAAGAGAACTCAAGGCAGAAGACGATTTTGATAATATTATTATTGATAAAAAATATGAATTTATAAATAAAGTTATAGCAGAAAGTGTACAGCGTCCACAAGAGGACCAGGAACCGGAAAATGTATCTGATAAAATCGATACATTTGTAACCAATAAGTATTTAGGAATTCCTATTTTTATGTTAGTAATGTGGGGAATTTTCAAATTTACATTTACAGTTGGTGACCCTTTAATTGGTTATATTGAGACTTTCTTTGAAGCAGCCGGTGGGTGGATTGGTAATTTACTCTTAGGAGCTGGAATTTCACCTTTGATAACTTCTTTTATAACTGATGGAATTATTGGTGGTGTAGGCTCAGTACTGGTTTTCATTCCAAATATTTTCTTATTATTTTTGGCAATAGGTATTTTAGAAGATAGTGGTTATATGTCTAGAGCAGCCTATGTAATGGATAAGGTAATGAGTAAATTGGGACTGCACGGTAAGTCATTTATTCCAATGATTGTTGGTTTTGGCTGTAATGTTCCGGGTGTAATGGCTACTAGAACTTTAGACAGTAAGCGAGATCGCATAATTTCCATCTTAATTAATCCACTAATGTCCTGTTCTGCCAGACTACCTGTTTATATTATTTTTGCTGGAGCTTTATTTCCCAATCATGCAAGTACAGTAGTTTTTTCACTCTATGCACTGGGAATTGTAATGGCAGTGATTATGGCTGGTATTTTTAATAAAATATTATTTAAAGGTGAGAGATCACATTTTGTTATGGAATTACCTCCCTATAGATTCCCAACCTTAAAAGGTGTCTTTATTCATATGTGGGAAAAAGTAGGAGCTTTTATTAAAAAAGCTGGAACAATTATTTTCGCAGTTGTTGTTTTAATCTGGGTTTTAGCTAATCTACCATTAGGAGTGGAATATGCATCTGCAGATAGTTTAATTGGTCAATTTGGACAGCTGGTGGCTCCAATTTTTGCACCATTAGGATTTGGCAGCTGGCAGGCAGCATCATCACTGGTCTTTGGTATTTTAGCAAAAGAGGTAGTAGTTGGTACTTTAGGTGTTGTTTATGCAGCGGGTGAAGGCGGCTTAAGAACTGCTTTAACAGCTAACTTCAGTCCATTAGCAGCTTATTCATTCCTTACAATGGTGCTTATTTACACACCATGTATAGCAACTCTAGGAGCAATAAAATCTGAAACTCAAAGCTGGAAGTGGCCTTTAATCACAGCCACATATCTCTTTGTTTTAGCCTGGATAGTGTCATTCGTTATTTATCAGGGTGGTCTGCTGCTTGGGATTGGAATTTAACTTAAAATTCAATAGAACTGAATTTAAGCTGGTTAGCTGAAGGAGGTTATTATGGAATATCTATTTTTAGGAATCTTGGGCGTTGGCAGCCTGTATTATATAGCTAAGAAGGTTTATGGAGGAATTCAGGGAACAGATAGTCCCTGTGCCGGCTGCAGTGATCAAAGCTGCCCGGTAGCAGCTGGTAAAGAATATAACTTTGATGAGATAGTAATTGATGATTAGTTAATATATAAAAAGAGAGTACAGGATTCAGACTGTTAATTGTTAAAAAGCAGCTTGTGCTCTCTTTTAAATAAAATAAAGTAAATATAAAAACCGGACGACCTGGAATAATTCCAGACGTCCGGTAATCAAAATTTAACATATTGTTGTCTTTTAATTAAACTGCTTGTTCCTGTTCGGAAAGCATAATTTCTTCTTCAAAGTGAGTACTGTTAATTTTTTTAAGGTAAATTCCCATTGTTATAATGGCAACTATAATACCTGCTATGACTGAGAAATTGTAAGCTAATTGGAAACCCTCAGGTGCATAGAGAATATAAGTTACAGAAACAGCGGTCATAAATAAGGCCGGAATTGAAGCAATCCAGTGATTTTTACCGCGTTTAGCAAGCCACATTGCTCCTGCCCATAAAACAACCATTGCTACTGTCTGATTTGACCAGGCGAAATAGCGCCAGAGAGCGTCAAAATTGATCTGAGATAGGGCACCACCAACAATAAAGATTGGAATAGCAAGCATCAATCTATTTTTGATTGACTTTTGTTCTAAATCAAAGATATCGGAAAGGGTTAAACGTACACTTCTAAAAGCTGTATCTCCAGAAGTAATTGGAGCAGCAATTACACCAAGCATTGCCAGAACTCCACCGACAACTCCCATCATAGTACCTGTAATTTCGTGAACAACACCTGCAGGTCCACCGAGAGAAGCTAAGGCTTCATTTAAGCCGCCAGTTCCCTGGAAAAATGTCATAGCTGCAGCTGCCCAGATTAAAGCAACAATACCTTCTGCTACCATAGCACCATAGAAAATTTTGCGTCCTTCTTTTTCATTGGTAGTACAGCGAGCCATAATAGGTGACTGAGTTGAATGAAAACCACTGATTGCACCACAGGCAATTGTTACAAATAATAAAGGCCACATTGGTAATTCACCTGGATGAAGATTATTTAAAGCTATATTTGGAATATTGTAATCTCCAAAAATCAAACCTCCACCAACACCTAAAGCCATAATTAGAAGGGCTAAACCAAAGATTGGATATAATTTTCCAATGATCTGATCCACCGGTAAAAAGGTAGCGATAAAATAGTAAGCCAGAATAATAACAAGCCAGATATTAACTCCCATAAAGCCTGGTGTTAAGTTAGCCAAAAGCATAGCCGGTCCGGTCATAAAAACTGTTCCTACTAAAACTAAAAGCACAATGCTAAAGACTCTCATAATTTGTCTGATTGTTCCGCCAAGATTTTCCCCGATAATCTCAGAGATGGAAGCACCACCAGAACGAATAGAAAGCATTCCAGAAAGATAATCATGAACACCACCAGCAAAAATTGTACCAAATACTATCCAGAGAAAAGCACTTGGTCCCCATAAAGCACCAGCAATTGCACCAAAAATTGGTCCTAAACCAGCTATGTTCAAAAACTGAATTAAAAATGCTTTTTTCCAGTCCATAGCCATATAGTCCACACCGTCTTCCTTAGTTATCGCAGGTGTTTTCCTTTCAGGCTGTGAATCAAAAATTCTGTCTACAATTTTTCCGTAAGTAAAATAACCAATAATCAAAACAGCTAAAGAAATAAGAAAAGATGCCATTAAATATAACCCCCTAATAGTTTTTTATTACAATTTAATTATACTCCTATAGGGAATTAAGGAAAGGCATCTTAACTGAATAGTAAAAATATTATACTCAATTGCATTATTTGAGATTTAAGAGTTTATTAATTTGATCAACCTTTGATCTGCTGACTGGAATTTTGTGTTCAGAATAATCTTCCATTAAAACTTGATATTTACCTTTAAACCAAGGTATTACAGCTTTAATGTGTTTAAGATTAACAATATAACTTTTGTGGATCCTAAAAAATTGTTCTGGCAGCATCTTTTCTAATTCTTTAAGTTGAAAACCTGTCATATAAGATTTTTTATGACAGTGTGCCCATACTTTTTTATTTTTGGTAGAAAAATAGTAAATATCACCAAAATTCAGCATTAAATAATAATCCTTTTCCATAACTGCAATTTTATTCAAACATTCTTTTTGCTTTGAATTATTTAAATTTGCAAATAGATTTTCCAACTGCTGGTTAAAATTATTGTTATCATTAATTTCTTTTTTGGCACGGTCCAAACTTTCTTCCAGGCGCTGATCACTGATCGGTTTTAATAGATAGTCGACTGCAGAAAGCTGAAAAGCTTCAACTGCATATTCATCATAAGCGGTAGTGAAAATAATATAAGAATCATGTTTTTGCTCATTTAATATTCTAGCTATTTCAATTCCGCTTTTACCAGGAATCTGAATATCTAAAAAGAGCAGATCAACATCATGTTCTTTTAAAATCTTAAGTGCTTTTTCTCCATCTGCTATTTCATAAAGTACTTCAAAATCAGGGTTTTTTTCAATTAAGAATTTTAATTCATCTCGGGCCAGTTTTTCATCTTCGACAATCATTGTTTTGATCATCAGTTTGCTTTTCTCCTCTCAAAAAGAAATTCGGAAGGAATGCTGATTAAATTTTGAGTACCCATTCCAGCCTTAGATTTAATTTCGAATGTGGCATTGTTACCATAAACAGAATGTAATCTATCTTTGATATTATTAATCCCTATCCGATTATTATCGCCATTTTCAATTTCAGCAATTTTGTTATCTGTAATTCCAGGGCCATTATCTTCAATGCTGATCTGCAGTCTATTCCCTGATTTTTGAGCACTGATGATAATTTTACCACCTTTTTCCTGAGGGTAAATTCCATGTTTAATAGAATTTTCAATTAAAGGTTGAATGATAAAAGGTGGAATAATAGTCTGTTTTAATTCACTTGGTATTTTCCATTCGACCTGCAGTCTTTTATCCAGTCTTGCCTTTTCTATATCTAAATAATCCTGACAGAATTCAATTTCTTCAGCCAGAGTAATTTGATAAACATCTCTTTTTAAAGTCCTGCGAAAGATTCCAGCCAGTTTAATCAGTAGTTTTCTGGCCTCTTTTGGTTGAGTTCTGCAGGAAGCAGCAATTGCGTTAAGAGAATTAAAAAGAAAGTGAGGATTTATTTGAGCCTGTAGGGCTTTAAGTTCAGCTTCACTTTTTAGTTCAGCCTGTTTTGATAATTTAGCCAGCTTAATCTGTGTTGCCAGCAAATTAGAAATTCCTTCTGCTAATTTAATATCCAGTACAGTTATCTTTTGATTACACCGATATAATTTAAGCAAGCCATAAACACTATCTTCAATTTTCAAAGGAGTAATTACAGCATCTGTCAGCTGACAATCCTGATGGTTGCAGTTGATATCTGTTTTATTATCAATTAAAATCGTCTTTTTTTCCTCAATCGCCCTGCGGCTGGCTTCAGTTTTAATTTTTTCCCCGGCAAGATGATGATCTGAGGCAGTACCTGTAAAAGCCATAACTTTTTCTTTATCAGTTATAGAAACTGCATCAACCTGACTTTCTTTTTTGATCATCTTAATAATTTTTGCAGCTGCATTTTGATTGATTCCGTTTTGAAGCAGAGGTAAAGAGCGGTCAGCAATTGAAAGAACTTTTTCTGCCTGTAGAGCCCTGATTTTTTGATTATCTTCTTTAACTTTATTTAAAATACTGATAAAAATTGCAATTCCCATACTGTTGCTTAAAATCATTGGAATTCCAATGATTTTAACTAGGTCTATCGCCTGAGCTAGTGGACGGCTAAAAAGAACTACAATTATCATTTCAATTGTTAAAGCAAAAATACCAATTAAAAATCCATTTTTAAAATTTATCTCATCATTTTTATATTTTCTATAAAAAAGGCCACCAATTAAACCACTGCTAGTTGTACCAATTGCACAGGCTAGAGCAGTAAATCCTCCCAGAGAAAAACGGTGTAGTCCTGCAATTAAACCTGCTGCAACACCTACAAGCGGGCCACCCAGAATCCCTGCCGTTACAGCACCAATTGCTCTAATGTTGGCATAAGCATTCATAATTATAATTCCTAAAAATGTCCCGGTGATCGATAAAACAGCAAAGAAAATGCTGAGAAATATTTTGCCATATTTATTAAAATTATCATCAAAAATGTGTTTTACACTACTGAGACGACTTAAAATATATGCAAAAGTAGCAATAACACTCATGCTTTTAAATAAAGTAAATAATAACTCGAAAATTCTATTATTAAACATGATCCACTCCTTTAAAAAGTCAAATTTAATTTCTAAGTTAATGATACTACAATCTGATTTTTTATTCAAATTTGATTGATTGCTATTATTTAGCTTAATTGATATACTAAAGGGTATAGTAGAGAATAACAAATTAAAAAAGATTTAGGGGGTCAAAATGGAGAAAGAAAATATGCGATACCAACAGGGAAAAAGAATATCAATTATCAGCCTCATAAGTAATACTTTACTTGCTTTACTTAAAATATCTATCGGATTTTTTGCTAACAGTAAAGCCTTAATTGCAGATGGGTTTCATTCTGTTTCAGATATGGCATCAACAATTATTGTAATGGCCAGTATTAAATTTTCAGAAACACCAGCTGATAAAAATCATCCTTATGGACATGAAAAAGCTGAAGCACTTGGCACCAATATTTTAGCTGTTATTTTAATTTTGACTGCTTTTTTTCTGGGAAGAGATGCAGTTTTAACAATTATGAGTGGTAATATTTCTGAGCCTGGAAGCTGGGCATTATTTGCTGCTTTTATCTCAATTATAGTAAAGGAATTACTATATAGATTTACTATAAAAATCGGAGAGGAAATTAACAGCAGAGGTTTGATTGCAGATGCTCATCATCATCGCTCAGATGCATTTTCATCAATTGCAGCTCTAATCGGAATTGGAGGAGCAAAATTAGGCTTTGTATTTTTAGATCCACTTGCTGGTTTAGTTGTGGCTTTTCTAATTTTAAAGGTTGGCTATGAAATTATGAGAGATACTTCTTATGAACTAATGGATGGCCGTCCAGCAAAAGAAAAAATTAATCAAATTAGAGAGTTTGCAGCATCTATTGAAGGAGTAATTGAAATTCATGATATTAAGCTGAGAAGTTATGGACCAAATTATATTGTTGATTTAAAAATAGTTGTTGAAGATCAACTTTCAGTAGTTGAGGGACATAATATTGCCTGTAAGGTGGAAAATGAAATTATAAATAATAGTGTTGATGTCAAAGATGTACTGGTACATGTAGATCCGCTTTCTATTCATCAAAATTAAGGATTTCAAAAAAATTCAATTAATAGGTGCTTAATATATAAAAATTTAAAAAAATAACTACTTTTAACATAGGAGAGAAAAGCAGTGTTAAAAATAATTACTATAATAAAAGATGTAATAGAAAAAAATAAAATAAAGGCCTATCTTAATCGTGCTAAAAGAAAAATTGAAAATATAGACTTTGAGCTGGTTAAAGAGTTTGATGATAATCGTCAAGCAGTTAATTTTCTTTATCAAAATAATGATATTGATATAATAATAGTTGAAAATAAGGCTGAAGAAATTTTTTCAGGACTTGATTTATTAACGCTGGCAGAAAAAGAATTTACCAAATCAAGTATTATGCTTTTAAATGAGACTGAAAATGAGTTAGAGCTTGATTATGAAAATATTAATAATCTAACTGCTATTTTTAATAAAAATGAAAACTATTCAACATTTGCGAATCTTTTATTTTTAACAATGCTCAAACAGAAAAGAAAAAAAGAGAAATTTAAAAAAGAAGAAAACAAATTAAATGATTATCGTACAATTATTGACCATACACATGATGCAATATTTTTAGTTAAAGTTGATTGTGATAACAATTTTTATTATAAAAGAATTAATGGAACTCATCAACGTTTAACTGCACTCACTAATGAAGAAATAAAAGGCAAAAAAATTGAAGAAATTTTTGATAAAGAAGCTGCCGCAAAATTAGAAGAAAACTATAATAAATGTTTAAGAAAAAAGGGCAGAATTAATTATACTGAAAAACTTGATTTTCCGTCAGGCACAAAAATATGGCAGACCACACTATATCCAGTTATGAAAAATGGTCGAGTTGAAGAAATTGTTGGAGCATCTTATGATATTAGTGATTTAAAAGAAAAAGAAAAAAGATTAAGTTATATAAAAAGATATGACAGACTGACTGGTTTATATAATAAAGAATATTTTAATTACTTATTTGAAGAGTTAAATAAAAGTAAAGAAGATAATTTAGCTTTAATTTTAATCAATGTAGAAAATTTTCATCTGGTCAATAAATTTTTTGGTTATCAGCAGGGAGATAAAATTTTAAAAGAAATAGCTTCTATTCTTGTTAAAATAACAGGTAAAGATATAATTGCAGCTCATTTATCTGATGATCATTTCGCAGTAATTTTAAAAAACAAAGATAATTTTGAGACAGATAAAATACTCACTATAATTAAAAAAGAACTTGCAGAAATAAATATTAATGGAATTTATATTGACACTGCTGCAGTTTCAATGTTTAAAGTTAATAATAAAAAACCTGCAGCTGATTTTTTTGATGATGGGGTTTCTAAAATTAAATTTAATCGATATAAACAGAGTCAAGAAAGTAAATTTTATAATTCATTAATGAACTATATGGAGGATAATAATTATATAAAGTTACGTGATCGGAGTGGACTATTGGAAATTTCAAAAAAAGCAGCTTCTTATTTTAAGTTAAATCAAAAAGAGAAAAATGAGTTACTGCTTTTAGCTAGACATCATGATATTGGTAAGTTAACTCTTGATAAAAATATTGTTAAAAAGGGTGAAAAACTTACAGCTGAAGAATGGCACGAATATAAAAAATATGTTATAAATTCAGCAAATTTTGCCGCTTATTATAACGATTTAATTGGTGTCTGTAATCTTATATATTCTCAACATGAGCATTATGATGGAAGTGGTTGGCCTCAAGCTTTAAAAGCTGAACAAATACCTTATTTAAGCAGACTTTTTGCAGTAATTAATTTTTACAGCAAGTTAAAATCAAACATTTATTTTCCTCTGCTCAAAGATAAATACTATTTTGGTGCTTTAAAGGATGAAGAAATCATTAAAGAATTTAATCACTATAAATCAAAAATATTTGATCCAGAAATTGTGGATAGATTCATTGATTTTTTGAATAATGAAAATAAATAGAAAATAAAAAAATTAAACCATAGTTATCCACAAGTTACTAACAAAACAGGTGTTTTATCCACAGTTGTTAACATTTAATTAACAAAAGATGTGGATGAATATCCATAGTTACCAACAAGTTATCCACAATTTGTGGATATCAAAAATGATTATTACTTACAATAACGCATAAATTGTAATAAAATCCCATTTAATCATAGTGTAAAAAAATAAATGTGGATAACTAATGAGGAGGTAGAAAATGAGAAAGTTTTCTCGAATTAAATCAAGTGAGATTGGACATACACCGGGAACTTTACATGGTATAGACAAAAAAATCGATGCAGAAATCGAGTTAATTCAATTTAATGCTGATGATGTAAAGCGAAAAATGATTAAAGAATTTTCACTGGATATTATTGAAGATGATAATTACATAAGTTGGATTAATATTACGGGTATTCATGATGTAGAATTAGTTAAAGATATTGGCAGATTAATAAATTTACACCCTCTTACTTTAGAAGATATCACAAATACTAGACAGCGTCCTAAAAAGGAAGAATTTGATAATTACATTATAACTATTTTAGATATGTTAAGTTATGAGGGAGAATACATAAAATCAGAACAGGTAAGTTTAATCTTATTGGAAAATGCAGTTATTACTTTCCAGGAGGCTCATGGTGATGATTTTAATCCAGTTCGTATCAGAATTGAAGAAAATAAAGGACAGATAAGAAAAAAGAAAGCTGATTACTTATTTTATGCACTTTTAGATTCAATTGTAGACAATTATTTCCATATATTAGAAAGAAATGAAGAGGTGCTGGAGGAATTAGATGATTTAGTTGTTGCCGCTAAAACCGGTCCTGATACCTTAGAAAATATACAGGATTTAAAACAGGAAATAGTATTTTTGCGTAAGACTATCTGGCCTTTAAATACGATTTTTGGTAATCTTTATCGGGTTGAATCACCACTTTTATCTAAAGAAACAGACTATTATCTGCGTGATGTTTATGATCATATAGGACAGCTGATGGATGAAATTGATGTCAGTCGAGATATGCTTTCCAGTATGCTGGATATTTATCTTTCTAATAAAAGCAATAAAATGAATGAAGTAATGCAGTTTTTGACAGTGATTTCTACAATTTTTATCCCCCTTACTTTTATTGCTGGAGTCTATGGAATGAACTTTAGATATATGCCAGAATTAGACCATCAGATTGCTTATCCGGCCATAATGTTTTTGATGCTGGTAATTGCTATTATTCAACTTATTTATTTTAGGAGAAAAAAATGGCTCTAGATCTATTAGCAATTATTTCAGCAGCTGGGACAGGAGCAGTTACTGGTTATCTAACAAATAATCTGGCATTAAAGATGATTTTTAAAGAGTACGGACCACTTGGGGGAGTGGTAATTAAGACTAAAGATGAATTTATTGATAGTATTTCTGCTTTAGTAGAAAGAGATTTAATTAATCACCATACATTAAAAGAAGAATTTTCTCGGCCGAATTTTAAAGAAGAGTTTGGTAGAACTGTTGATGATTTTATTAATATCCATTTAGAACAGCACAGTTCTGAAACTTTAATCTCAGAAATTCCAGGTTTTGAAGATAATGCTGAACTATTAAGCTCGTTTTCAAGTAAAGCTGCAGTTGATATTTTAGTTGAGAGCAGTGAAATGTTAAAAGAAGATGAATTACGCCAATTAATTTCTAAAGCTGATCAGAAAAAAATTATAAAATCAGTATATACTAAACTATTAGAAGATACAAAAAATGAGGCTGTTGTTGAAAAATTAATTATAAGCTTTTATGAGCAGCTAGAAAATAAAACTCTAGCAGAGTTATTAAATCCTGAAAGTAAAGAGCAGCTTAAAAATTTAATCCATAAAATAAATGATTATTTCCAGAATAATTATTATAAACTTGATCAAGATAAAAAAAATGAATTTAAAGATAAAATAAAAGAACTGTTTGAGTTAGAAAATTTAAGTAAAAATTTAATTAATGAGATAAAAAACATTAGAATTTCTGATCTCTTTAAAAGTCAAAATGAGATTAAAGAATTATTAGAAGGAGCAAAAATAAAGGATAATTTAAAAGAAATATTGGTTAATCTAAAAATAGAGGTTGATAATTCAAATCTGTTTTTAAATGATTTAATAACAGAGGATTTAAATAGTGATTTAAAAAATGAAGCAGCAAAAATTATAAATGTTGGCGAATTAGAATTATTAAATTTTTTAAATAAAGAAGAAGAAAATCTCAATCAATTAATTTTTGAGGCTGTGGAAGCAGAAATTGAATCAAGTACTGGTTTTAAAGCTATGAGCCGCCAGGGTATTTACAGCAAATATCAAGAGAATATAGATGAATATGGTCTGCCTTTAAGCCATCTCAAAAAATACTTAAAAAATGATTTGAATTCAAAGCAGCAGAAGCCAGCAGCGGTGGTTCTAGAAAAAATAAAAAACATAAGAGTAAAAAAATTATTAGAAAACATTAATCTAGAAGCAATCACAGATAATTTAGAAGCTCTAATCTGGGATTTCTATCAAGAAAACAAGGATAAAAAAATAATAGAACTTTTTTCTGAAGAAGTTTTTGCTCAAGATTATTTTACAGATAAAATTATAGATTTGATCTTTTCTTTTGTAAAAAAAATGAGCAGTGAATCAGAGTCAATAGATATTTTGGTTGATTATGTATTTGAATTTAAACTTCAAAATTTAATTACTAAAGATAAATTAAATAATAAAAAAAGATTAATGGCAGATAGCTTTTATCAACTGATGGAACAGGAAGATATTTTTACTGATCGAGCAGCAGAATATTTAAATCAAGAATTTTTTAGTATTATAAATAAAGAACTTAATAATTCTAAGGCTAAATTCGGGGAATTAATTAAAAATTATTTTGCTGATTTAGAAACAAAACTAGCCGAAAAAGAGTTAAGTTCCTTTTATCGATTATTTAAAAACAATCCTGAAGCTGTTGCAGACTTAACGGAATCAATTTCAACTTTCTTTTATAATAATTTACCTGGGCTTTTAGAAGGTAAAATTGCTGAAGCAGCATCAACAAATTTACATCAGCTTTCTGATCAAGAAGTACAGGCTGCAATAGAAGATTTTATGGGTAAAGAATTGAAGCCAATTACTTATTTAGGAGCCTTACTTGGAGCTGCAGCAGGTATAATTTTTTCTCTTAGTGGAGCTGAAACAGCAATTTTTGCTGCTTCACCTGTCTGGGTAGATTATCTAAGCTCAGCTATATTATATGGTGGAGTTGGCTGGTTGACCAATGTTTTAGCAATCTGGATGATTTTTAATCCTTATCAGGAAAAAAATATTATGGGAGTTAAACTGCCTTTTACACCTGGAATAGTAGCAAAAAATAGAAGTCGTTTTGCTAATTCTATGGGTGAGTTTGTAGAAAAAGAGCTGCTTAAAGCTAATTCAGCTGCAGAAATTATAGAACAAAATCATGCTCAAATCACCAATACAACTATAGAATTTTTCGAAGAAAATAATTATCAGCAATTTTTTGAGCTTTTAGCAGAAAACAATGGACTTCTAGCAGAAACAATACTAAATAAAACCAAGAATTTAATTTTAGAATTAGATCAGCAAAAACTTGAAAAAATAATGAAGCCTTTAAATAAAGAAATGAATAAGCTGCTTCAGACAAAAGTAAGGAAAACTGATTTTGAAACTGTAATTAAAGATTATTTAAAAGAAAATCATAATTCTTTAACTTTTGATACTCTAATAAGCGACAGCTTTAATTTAGATAAAATAATTGCTGCAGCTGCAGGAGAATATAAGTTAGAATTTAATTCAAAAGAGCTAAAAAATTTCATGAAAAATAAAGAGCTTTATCCAATGTTTAAACTTTTAGCTCCTTATTTATTAGAAAAAGAATTTAATTTTGATCTAAAAAGATATGTTTTAGAGATTTTTAGAAACAACTCTAATTATTATTTAGATCAGACTTTATCTATATTTTTAGAACAGCAGGAACAGGCTGCTCGTTTAATTAATTTTAAAAAAGATGAAATTATAGAAAAAGAAAAAGAGAAAAAAGGTGGCCTGCTAAAAAACACTATGATTTCTGGTGCAATCTATATGGCTGATTTAGATGAATTTATAGATTCAGTTGTAGAAAGAGTTTTTGAGCAGCTGCAGAAGAATTACTTTATAGAAAACAGAGTTAAACTAGAAAAGCTATATATTTCTTTTATAGATAGATTAGAAGCAGAAGAATTATTGACAAAAAACAGTTTAAAACTGAATCAAATATTAAAGAAATTTTTAAATACAGAAGCTGGAGCGAAATTTTTAACAGACAGTTTGTATCTAAATGAGGATGCACTTAATAATCTGATTGATTTAACTTTTAAATCAGAAAGCAAAAAGATTTTTTCATTAGATATTGAAATTGATGCTGGAGCAGCAAAGTTTTTTATAAATGAACATTTAAATTTAGAGCAGAAACTAGAGCTTTTAATTCAGTTCAAAAAACTAATTGATGCAGATAATATCGAAAAAGAAATAATACAGCTGGCAGAAAAAATTGATTTTAAAGTATTAAATCAAGAATTAGAAAAATTGGTTGGAAATCTTGAGTTAACAAAAATCCAAGATTTTAATCAAGACCTTTTTAACGAAATTAAAAAGAATGGTATTTCATTATTAAATGATGAAGAATTAAAAGAACTACTTATCAGTAAAGTTGAAGTTGAGATCTTAAAAATGTCTGAATTTATGGAAACTGAAATGAATAGAGATAGTTTAAAATATTTACTTACTTTATTTGTGGAAGCGGGTGTTGACAGTTTCAAAACAAACTCTGAAGATCTGCTTTCGAGCCTTGAATTAAAAGAATTAACAGCGGCTGAAGTAAGAAAAATGAACCCTGCAGAAATAGAAGCTATTTTTGATAGTTTTGCAGGTAAGTATTTTGCTCAGCTAAAACAATATGGTTGGTTTGGTGGTGTTTTTGGAGTTCTTCAATTACTTTTGAGAACAATAATTTAAAAATATACAGGGGTGATTTAGGATGAATTTAAATAAAAAAATATTAACATTAGTTTTATTAATAGTAATTTCAATAAGTTCTTTTTCTGCAGCTGCAGCTGAGATAACAGCTGCTGTGACTATAATGCCACAGCTGGAAATGGTTAAGGCAATAGCTGGAGATAAGATTAAAGTTGCAGCAATGATACCAAAAGGGTTTAGTCCTTCAAATTATGCGCCTTCTCCGGCAGAAATGCAGGCTTTTAATGATTCCAGTATTTACTTTTCAATTGGTGTACCTGCAGATATGCAAAACATTTTACCGAGAGCAGAGGAACAAAATGATTTAAAGGTTGTAAAATTGTTTGAAAGAGTTGAATCTAAATATCCTCATCACTATTTTGGGGAAGCAGAGGCAGATTCTAAACAGGCTGAAGATGAAGCTGACGATCATGGTCACAGTCATGCAGGTGCTAGAGATCCTCATATCTGGCTTTCACCTGCTCGAGTGGGCTACATGGTAGAAATAATGAGAGATGAGTTAATTAAAATATTACCTGAATATGAATCCGAATTTAAAGAAAATGCTGAACGGTATTTAACAAAATTATCAGAAGTTGATCAGAAAAACAAAAAAATGCTGGCTCCATATAAAGGCGAATCAATTTTAGTTTATCACCCTTCTTTCGGTTATTTTACAGAGCACTATGGTTTAGAAATGATGGCAATCGAAGCAGCCGGAAAAGAACCAGGTCCTCGACATCTTCAGGAAATTATTGAATCTGCCAGAAAGCAGGGAATAAAA
>JBNJFG010000024.1:0-30313 GCA_051746665.1 Bacillota bacterium | reverse complement strand
GGTAAAAATACAACTACTGTAGTAACTGTAGAAGCAACAATAGCCATTCCAACTTCGGAGGCACCTTCGCGAGCTGCTTCAACCCTGCCTTCTCCCATAATCCGATATCGATAGATATTTTCCAGTACAACTACCGCGTTATCGACAAGCATACCAACTCCGAGAGCAAGTCCACCTAGCGAAATTACATTTAAGTTAACATCAGCAAAATACATTAAGATAAAAGTACCGATAATAGAAATCGGCATTGCAGTTGCAATAATTATGGTACTGCGGATATTTCTTAAAAATAAGAAAAGAATAATAACAGCAAAAAGACCACCAAGAATTGCATTTTGACTTACACTGGCAATCGAATCTTCTATAAACTCAGACTGGTCCAGTGCAAGAGAAAAGCTGTAATTAGGATATTCATTTTTGATTTGTTCTATTTCCTCCCGGACAGCAGCAGCCACTTCAACAGTATTTGCATCAGTCTGTTTTTGAAGTGAAAGAGAAAGGCTGCGCTCTTCATTGGTTCTGGATAAACTGGTTATATCTGCAAAGCCATCCCTAACTTCTGCAACATCAGATAATTTGATTTGGCCATTTCCAACCGGTACATTAATATCTCTAATCTCATCTAAATTTGAAAATTTACCAACTGTTCTAACTAAAAATTCTTTGTCTCCCTGAAGTACATCACCTGCAGAAACATTAACATTTTCAGCTCGCACAATATTAGTTATTGTATCAAAATCAATATTATAATGATTTAGTTTATCTCTTTTAAGAGCAACAATTATTTCTCTTTCCAGACCACCCTGCATATTCACCTGTGCAACTCCGGGTATTCTTTCCAGACGCGGTATTAGTTGATCATCAACCTCTTCTTTTAATTCATCAATTTCCATACCTTCAGCAGAAACACCATAGTTCATTATCGGCAGCATTGCTGGATCAAATTTAAAGATGAGTGGATTTTCAGCATCTTCTGGAAGCACAGAGCTGGAAATCAAGTCTACCTGTTCTCTTAAATCCTGAACAGCAAAATCCATATTTCGATCCCAGCCGAACTCTACAACTACAGTAGAGGAACCCAATGAAGAAGTTGAATTAACATTTTGAACTCCTTCCACAGTAGCTACCGAACTTTCAACCTGTTTAGTAATTAAATTTTCTATCTCTTCTGAACCAACACCTTCATAGGTGGTAACTATTGCTGCTCCCGGAAAAGTAATATCCGGATAAAGATCAAGATTTAGTCTTGATAGAGCTACTGTTCCAAGCAATAGCACAATCAAGACAATCATAGCAGTTGTTACTGATCTTTTTATCGAAAAATCGGATAATTTCATCGATTTTTCACCTCAACTGTTTGTCCTGCTTCTAAATTGCTTTGACCTCTAATTACTACTTCTTCGTCTTTATTTAAACCTTTTAAGATTTCAACGCGGCTGTCAGTACTAATACCTATTTCTATATTTTTTCTAACAGCTTTTCCGTTTTCTATTACAAAAACATGAGGATTATCACTATTTAAATTCACAATGCTCTCTATTGGCACCACAACTGCAGAACCTGATTTTCCCTTTGTAATTCTTACATCTGCAAACATTCCAGCCCTTAATTTTTGATTTTCATTTGCTATTTTAATTTTTACTAAAAATGTTCTACTAGAAGAATCTGCAGCTGGTGAAATATTACTAACTATTCCTTCAATATAATGCTGCATAGTTTCTGCTTTGACTTCAACACTATCACCTTTTTTAAGAGCAGAAACTGTAGCTGCAGTAACATCAATTTCAGCATATAACTGATCGGTTTGGATTAAGTTAATAACTGTTTGTCCAGAAGTAATCATTTCTCCTTCGTCTACATTAACTAGATTGATTAAGCCAGAAAACGGTGCAGTAATTTTTGTTTTAGTAAGTTGGTCTTCAATTTGAGCTAGACTTGCTTCTGCCTGTTTAACTGATGCTAAACCAGCCTGCAGCCTTTCTACTCTTGGTCCTCTTTCAGCCTCTTCTAAATTTGCTTTGGCAACTTTTAAATTTGTCCGCGCACTATTAACCTGGCTGCGGGCATTTTCCAGCTGCTGTTTTAACTGGGTTGGATTATTATAAGTTTCTTTAGCCAGCTGATAGTTTTTCTCGGCTACTGCCAGTGATGTTTTAGCCTGTTTAAGTGATATCTCCGCATTTTCAAATGAATTTTCTGCATTATCAAAATCTCTTTCGGAAATCACCTGATCATTATATAAATTTTTAGAACGCTGATAATCTTTTTTCGCTTGCTCATAATTGATTTCAGCCTGATTTAAATTTTGTTTTGCATTTTCAAATTGTTGCTCTGCATTAACTAACTGCTGTTCTAAGGTTCTTCGATCATTATAAAGTTCTTCCATTAATTCTAAATTAGTTTCAGCACTTTCTAAACTAGCTTTAGCGTTTTCGTGTGAAGCTCTAACTCTAGCTAATTCTTCAGCTGTAGCTCCATTTTTCATTTCTTGATAATTAGCTTTAGCACTATCTAAAGATGCTTGAGCCTGTCTTTTTTGGATTAAAAGACCTTCATCCTCAATTATTAATAAATCAGTTCCCTGATCAACTTCATCACCAATTTCTACATTAACCTGATCAGCTACTCCACCTATCTGAGCCGGAATATTTAGATCCTGGATCGGAGTTAAAGTACCTGTTATTAGCTCATTTATACTAATATCATCTGTCAGTGATTTAGTTGTCTCAACAATTTTGCTATCCTGGGCCATCACTGTAGTACTTACTAAAACTAAAATTATTAAAGTTATAATTATTGTTTTATTTTTCATTTTTTATCACATCCTCAAAATTTTCTTTTAAACGACCACTTTTATAAATTGTTCTAAATAATTCAATTTCATATTTATATTCTGTCTGCAAAAGTGATGTTTTAGCTTGATTATAAGTAGCCTGGGCATCAATAACCTCTGTATTACTTACTACTCCAGCCTCATAACTTTTATTGGCAATTTCTAAATTTTCTTCTGCATTTTCTAAAGAAAGCTGTTCCAATTCTATTGCTTCTTCAGTTTCTTTGACAGTCAAAATAGAATCTTCTATTTCTATATCAATATTTTCTAATAAATCCTGGCGCTTATTTTTTATTTTATCTAATTCTTTTTCCTGTTTTTCGGCTTTAATACCGCCTTTACCACCATCATAAAGTGGCACATTTACACCTAAAGTCATTGTCCAACTTTTTTCATCCATAAACTCTGAACCCTGCCAGTCATAGGAACCATTTAAAGAAACATTAGGACGATAATACTGCCCCTCTAATTTTTGGTTTAGTTTTATTATTTCTTTATTTAACTCTATAATCATCAGCTGCTGATCATTTCCTAATGCAGTCTGAAATAATTTCTCCTGTTCTAAATCAAGATTGAAATTAATTACTGGTTGAGTCAGAGAATATTTTTTATTAGAACTTAAGAGCTGAGCCAGACGCCGTTGAGCAATTTTAAAATCATTTTGAGCCGCTGTTAACTCTTCCTCGGCATTTCTCTGTTCTATTTGACTCTGAAGTAAATCTCTTTTAATTGCAATTCCAGCATCCAAATTATTTTTTACTACTCTAAGATGCTCATTAACTATATCTAAAGCTTCTTTCCTTATTTCTACCATACCCTGAGCCTGTAAAACCCCATAATAGGCCTGGATTAAAGAAAAAATTTGATCTTCTACACTCTGTTCATAGTTACTTCTGGCAATTTCCAGACCATAACCGGCAATTTCTTTCTGCATAGAAACTTTACCACCCAACCAGATTGGCTGAGTTAACGAAAGAGATGTACTGTAATTTTCATCAGAACCTTCTACAAACATATCCGAAACACCAGTTGGATTTAAATTCATTGAAGGTTGTCCTTCATCCAGTTTTGTGTACGATGTCCGCAGATCTAAGGTTGGAAAATATGAGCGGACTGCTAAATCTATATCTTTTTCGGCAGTTTCAATATCTTTACGTGCATTTTTTAAAGTTCTATTTTCTTCAATTAACAATTTTACTGCTTCTTCTAAATTTAAATCTTCTGCTGCCGCTGCAGTAGAAACTGAAAAAACAAATATAAATATTAAAAAAAGAGAAATTAGTTTTGTTTTATTCTGCATCTTGATACTCCTTTCTGCTAATACCATTCATTATAAAATCATAAATAAAATTTATCTTTTTTTCTTTGTTTTCCGACTTCTCGAAAAGCTCGTTGGTATGTGGTGTAAATAAAACTGATAAAAGCATAGTTGAAATGTCATTGGGATTTTCATCTTTAATTAAACCTTCATCTATACCCTGTTTAACTATTTCAGCCACAATATTTATATTTTTTTGATGTTTAGCCTCAATATTATTTTTGAACTCATTACTAATTAGTTCAACATTATTTCTAAAAACATCCAACATATTTAAATGCTCCACCAGAGTATTTAAAACAAACTGAATTAAATTATTAATCTTTTCTTCACTAGTTTTATCAGTTTGAGCAATTCTTTTAAATTGATTATAAAAATACTCCATACCATTAACAGCAATTTCTCTAAATAATTCTTCTTTACTGTCAAAATACCAGTAAAGAGTCCCTTTACTAATATCGGCACCGTTTGCTATCTCAGTCATTGAAACAGCATGATAATTACTTTTTGAAAAAAGCTCAACAGCTGATTCCAATATTTTATTCCTTGTATCTTCTGCCATAAAAACCTCCTATATTTGTGATTTATATTTTCTCGACTAACCGGTCAGTAGTTATTATACATATAAAAAATAATTTTGTCAACCGATCGGTCGAGAAAAATTATTGTAATACCTTATATTTAATATAAAAACGACTAATCTATATTTAAAAATAGAAATTAAATTAAAAATAGAAACTATTTACTCTACCGTGTAATCATCAATATCAATAGCATCTGGATCTTTTTTCTTCTTTTCTAAATCAGGATCTCCCTGATCATATTTACCCAAAATATTTTTCAGAATTGGCCACATCACTACAAAAACTGCTATATCATCTAATTGTCCTAAAATTGGAAAGAAATCTCCTATCAGATCAAAAGGAAAAATCAGATAAGCAACTGGAACTAAAAATAATGCTTTTTTAGATATTTTTACATCAGAATCTTTCATAAGTTGAACAATTTTCACAATTGTTGTCAGGCTTTTAGCCATTATTCTTCACCTCATTCTATAATAATAAGCTTTTTTTACCTTTTTTTAAATAAAGTATTTTACAGTTAGCTCATATTATTATTATGACATTTAATTTTTTTATGTCAAATACTAAAAAATTGTCTCTTAAATAAAAAAACGATCCCCAAGAAGGCGGATCGCTCTTATAGATTATTTAATTTAACTTTTCTAATTAAAAAATATAATCGCCGCTTCTTTCTACATCTGCCACTTCATCACTATCAACAGGTACAAAAGCAGGTACTACAGCTCCTTCATATTCTTCAATAATAAATTCTTCTACTTTTTTGGAATTAAGTATTTTTGCAAGTGTTTCAATTTTTTCACTGTCTGCATTTTCAGCTTTTACAGCAACAACATTAACATATGGTGAGTCACTGCCTTCTATAACTAAAGCATCCTCTAATGGATTTAAATCAGCTTCAAGCGCATAATTTGTGTTAATTACGGCTGCAGCAACATCGGGCAGCACTCTAGGTAATTGTGCTGCTTCTAATTCGTCAAATTTAAGATTTTTTGGGTTTTCAACAATATCAATTGGGGTAGCACTTAAATTTGTTGGATCATCTAAGGTAATAACTCCTTCATTATGCAGCAGGAGTAAAGCTCTACCTTCATTTGAAGGATCATTTGGGACAGCAATTGAAGAACCTTCTGGTATTTCGGCTAAACTTGTATATTTATCAGAATATAAAGCAATTGGCTCAATGTGTACTTTAATAACTGCCTGTAAATCAAATCCTCTGTCAGAATTAAATTGATCTAGATAAGGTATATGCTGAAAATAGTTAGCATCAATACTGCCATCATTCAAAGCTAAATTAGGAGTTACATAATCTGTAAACTCTACTATATCTAACTCGATTCCCTCTGCAGCAAGATCATCTTTAATGAATTCCAAAATTTCTGCATGAGGTACAGGTGTAGCTCCAACCTTAAGCACATGATCATCAGCCTGAACAGCACCAGCAAATACAAAAGTGACAAGAACTAAAACTAAAATTGTTTTCTTTAACATTATTATCTCTCCTCTTCTACTCGTTTAATTTTTATTAAATTAATTCTGACTTTCTATATTTATGCCAGAAATAATTACTTAACTCTAATCCATAATAACTTGAATTAACACTTTAAGATAGTAATTATTTAACTAACTAGACTCTATGATCAAAAAATGAAGCCACTTGATTACCAAAAAATTGAATTAACTGGACCATTACTACCAGGATAACTATTGTCTCAAGCATAATAGGCAGCTGAAAACGCTGGTATCCGTAACGGATTGCGATATCGCCGAGACCACCCCCACCAATTGCTCCTGCCATAGCGGAATAACTAACTAAGCTAATTGCAGTAAGAGTTAAGCCAAGAATAATCGCCGGCAGTGATTCTGGTAATAAAACCTTAAATACAATCTGCAGTGGACTTGCTCCCATTGATTGAGCTGATTCTACAACACCGTGATCAATTTCTAAAATCGCATTATCTGTAACTCTTCCCATAAAAGGAATAGCCGCCAGTGACAGCGGAACTACAGCTGCAGTGGTTCCTATAGATGTTCCTACAATCATTCTGGTAAATGGAATTACCGCAACCATTAGAATAATAAACGGAATAGAACGACCTATATTAATTATGCCATCTAAAATAAAATTAAAAGGCTTATTCGGCAGTATATGTCCCGGCCTAGTAATAGTTGTTAAAACTCCCAATGGGATTCCACCAACTATAGCAAAAAACAAAGACATTGCTACCATGTATAATGTTTCCAAAAAACCGCTAAGCATTAAATCATTATACCGGGCCAAATCTGTAATGAAATCAAACATCGTTTAACACCTCAACTCTTAAATCCTTGCTTCTTAGATAAGCAATACTTTCTTCTATATTTGTTAACTGACCTTCTAAATCTAAAACCAGAGTTCCAAATGGTACACCCTGAATCTCATCTATATTACCATATAATATATTGGCATCAACTGAATAATGTTTTACTAGATCAGAAATATGAGGATCATGAGTAGTTTCTCCAACGAAAGAAACTCTAATCAATTCTCCTGGCCTTTCAGTTTTGACATGTTTAATAATTCTTTCCGGTAAATCAAAATCAATAACAGAACTAATAAACTTTTTCGTCAGAGGATGTTGTGGACTTGAAAAAATATCAATAATTTGTCCTTCTTCGATAATCTTTCCAGCTTCTAAAACTGCTACTCGATCACAAACATCCTTTATTACTCCCATTTCATGGGTAATTAAAATAATTGTTAAATTCATGTCATCTCGAATTTTAGCTAGAAGTTCTAATACAGCTTTTGTGCTTTCAGGGTCTAATGAAGAAGTTGCTTCATCAGACAAAAGCAAATCTGGCTCATTTGCCAATGCTCTTGCAATACCAACTCTCTGCTTCTGGCCACCAGATAATTGAGCCGGATAATGATCTGCTCTATCTGATAATCCTACAAGTTCAATTAATTCTTTTGCTTTTTTTCTTCTCTGCTTTTTGCCGACACCTGCAATTTCTAAGGGAAAAGCTACATTACCTAAAACTGTCCGAGATGATAAAAGATTAAAATGCTGAAAAATCATCCCAATTTTTTGCCTGGCTGCTCTTAAATTATGAGAACTTAATTCAGTTAAGTCGGTCCCATTAATGTTAATGGTCCCAGCAGTAGGTTTTTCTAAAAGATTAAGCATCCTAATTAAAGTACTTTTGCCTGCTCCACTTGGTCCTATCATTCCGAATATTTCACCATCAGCAACCTCTAAATTTAAACCATTAATTGCTTCTACTTTTCCTTGAGCTGCATAATAGTGTTTAGTTAAATTTTCAATTTTTATCAATACTAATCACCCTCTAAAAAATAATAAACTGCTCCAAATATCAAGAGCAGTTAGAAATGAAAAAAATCCTCGTGAGAGGATTTAGTTGCCTCTCATCTATCATTCCTTTCTGGAATGCTGGAATTAGCACCTTACTAAAGATTTTAAGTAGGTTGCTGGGTATCACAGGGCCAGTCCCTCCACCGCTCTTGATGATTTTTATTTTCTTTTTAAGTTATCTAGTAGTTTATCACCCTATATTAAATCTGTCAAGGGTTATTTATTTCCATATTTGGTACCAGGTACTAGTGAAAAATATTACAAAGTTTTAACATTTTTTCGCATTTGAATTCCAGAACCACCTTTTTTACTTTCAACACTGGTAAAATCCAAGCGTCCTTCTGGCAGTTCATATAAAAATCTGGAAGGAATAAGCTGCTTGTACTGGCCCTGTTCATTTGAAAGCTTCCGCTTAGAAAAAGAAATAAAAAGCAATTTTTCAGCTCGGGTCATTGCAACATAAAATAATCTTCTTTCTTCTTCAACAGCATAAGGGTTTAAACCAGCTGCTTTTTCTTCCATGCTTTTTAAGTGTGGAAAAATTTCTTCCTCGGCTCCAATAATAAAAACCACGGGAAACTCCAATCCCTTAGCTGAATGAGCTGTCATTACCTTCACTTTTTCTTGCGTATCTTCTGTAATATCTTTATCGGCAATCAGTTTATTAATCAAAAGATAATCATAAAGTCCACGACCTGGATTATTTCTCTGAAAATCTGCCATATCATCTAAAAACATATTCATATATTTTTTTCTGTTTTCAGGATCATCAAGCTCAGCCAGAACATTTTGATCAAAATCAACTCTTTCATAGAGCTCCACTGCTTTTTTATGCATCGGCAATTTTTCCTCGCGCAGATCAAAGATACTGTCAATTACCCGCCGCTGAAATTCAATAATATTTGCCGCTTTATTATTTCCTATTCCTTTAACTACCGTCGGACTTTCAAAAACATCCGTAATTTTCATCTTATTTTCGCGAGCATATTTATTGATTTCACTCAATAAAATTTCTCCTACACCATGAACTTCAATTCTAAATAGCCTTTTTAAAGCCAACCTATCATTAGGATTAACTAATAGTTTCAGATAATTAACAAAATATCGTATTTCCTGTCGATCAAAAAAGCTAACTCCTCCCACAAGTTGATGAGGTATTTTAAATTTAGGCAGCTGATTCTGAAGCTGCATTGACTGAAAATGACTGCGGCATAATATTGAAATATCACTCAGCTTATAGTTATAGAAATCTACTAAATGATTAATTCTTTTACATACATATTTAGCCTCAACTAACGGACTTTCTGCACTAGCTACAAATATTGGTGCACCATCATCTGCTTCTGTCCAAGCTTCTTTAACTTTATTTTGACTGTTATTATTAATCAGCTGATTTGAAGCAGAAATTATATTGTTTGAACTTCTATAATTTCTTTCAAGTTTTATCACTTCTGCATCGGGATAATCATGCTCAAAATCTAAAATATTTCTAATATCTGCGCCCCGAAAACCATAAATCCCCTGCCAATCATCACCTACCACAAATATATTTTTTTCAGGGGCTGCCAGCAGAGAAATTAAGTGGTATTGTGAATGATTCACATCCTGATATTCATCAACCTGAATGTATTGAAATTGTTTCTGATATTTATTTAATATCTCCTGATCAGATTCTAGAAGTTCAATTGTCTTTTTAATTAAATCATTAAAATCAAAACAATTATTATTTGTCAGCACCCGCTCATATTCTTTATAAATTCTGCTTACAATCTGATAATAGTGCTCAGATCCCTGATTATTAGATTTAGCATATTCCTCTATTAAATCAGCTGGAAGAACTAATTCCATTTTAGCTTTTGAAATAATATTAAAAACTATTTTGGGGTCATATTCTGTTTCTTCCAAGCCGAATTCAAAAATAATATCTTCGATTATAGCAGTTGAGTCAGCTGTATCATAAATCAAACAGCCTTCAGAACGGTTTACTTTTTTTAAATTTTTTCTAAGTATCTTTAAACAAATACTATGAAAAGTACCGAGATTCATATCATCGATAATTTCTGAACCAACTAATTTGCTGATCTTAGCCTTCATATCATCAGCTGCTCTATTAGTAAATGTAACTGTCAAAATGTTTTTTGGACTAACTCCATTAGCAATTAAATTTGCTGTTCTATAGGTTAAAGTTCTTGTTTTTCCACTACCCGCACCTGCAAGTACTAAAACTGCTCCTTTTAAAGTCTGAGCCGCAATTTTTTGTTTTTTATTTAAATCATCTAATAAATTGCTCATTATAATCTCCCTCTTTTGTCATAATTTTTTTAGTTAAAAGCAAAGAAAGCCGCCAGCTAATTAAATTCCATAATCAGCAGACAGCTAACATTTATAATGCAGCGATTTATAATTATATATAATTTTTGCTGTAAATACAAGCACTAACACTCAATTTAAGCAAACTCCAACTAAATCTTTTATTTAGAATGAGAAGCTCACTATTCTACAATTAAACTTTTAATATCAATTGATTGAGAAAGCATTCCATTATTCAGTAAAAACTCCTGTGTCTTCTTTAATTCATTGATATCTGACTCAGTAATCTCAGGATTAAAATCATACCAGGAATACATCTTCTCGACATCTTCTTTAGAAATTCCAGTCTCTTCTGCAACCATAGCATATGTTGCTTCCGGATTTTCCTCCATAAATTTTAAACTTTCTTGATGAACTTTAAGATAGCGCTCAACAACTGCTGGGTGTTTGTCTAAAAATTCTCCACTTACTGCAATTACAATTGTTGCATCTAAAAGGCCTTCACCGCTTTCAATGATGTGGGCACCATTCGCCAGGGCTTGAGGTACAGCAGGACCGGCAACTAAAGCAGCATCTGCACTATCAGTTAAAAGAGCGGAAATCCCTCTGGCAATACCTAAGTTGACAAATTCAAGATCAGCTAAAGATAAATCATTTTCCACTAAGGAAGCCAAAAGCAGCTGATGCAGTATGGTTCCTTTAGGACCAACCACTTTTTTTCCTCGCAGATCAGCAGTTGATTTAATTTCAGGATCTTTGGCCATAATATTAAAAGCTTTTGGCGCCCGACTATAAACTCCTATCATCTTAATATCAACTCCATTAGCAGCTGCTAAAATTAATGAGGTCCCACCAAGCGCATTACAAAAATCTAAAGAACCTGCAGCTACTGCCTGTGTCATTTTAGAACCTTGAGTGATTTCCGGAAATTCTACTTCTATTCCATCTGGATTAAACTCTTTTTCAAATAACTGCATTTCTTTTTCTACTATTGATGGAACATTTAAAGGTAATTTAACATATGAAATATTCAATTTTTCTAACTCCTGAGCAGCAAATGTGGATACTGGAAATGAAAATAAAAAAACAACCATCAAAACAATACTCATAATCTTAATCATTTTACTTTTCATTACAATCATTCTCCTTTTTGTTTTTTGAAATTATATAAAAATTTAGCTTTAAATTAATCTTTTAAAACTAAAATAAACCCTACCATTAACTAAAATTAATAATCAAGCCTTAATTTCTGCCAGTATTTTTTCTTTCAATTCAAGCTGTTTTTCTTTATTTATAGAAATATTAAACTCCTGCTCTAAACTAAATTCTCCAGTTATAGAGCCTGATTCCATAATCAAAACTCTGTCACCTAAAAAAATTGCTTCATCAATATCGTGAGTCACAAAAATAACAGTTTTATTATTTTCGGAAAATATATTCTGTAGTTCTTGCTGCAGCTTATATCTATTAAAAGCATCAAGAGATCCCAGCGGCTCATCCATTAAAATAAGGTCAGAATCATAGACTAAAGCCCTTCCCAGAGCAGTTCTTTGAGCCATCCCCCCTGATATTTGATTTGGATAAGCATCTTTAAACTCATTCAAACCCAAAAGATCTAGCTGTTCTTTAACTTTTTCCACTGATTTAGATTTTTCTTTTCTCTTTTTTAAAGGAAATAAAATATTTTCTTCAACTGTCAGCCAGGGCATTAATCTTGCTTCCTGAAAAACTAGTGAACTTTTTATTTTTTCTCTTCCTATAATTTTGCCTTCTGCTGCCTCTTCCAGTCCAGCAATAATTCGCAATAAAGTACTTTTACCACAACCACTTTTCCCAACTATAGTTGTAAAACTACCCTTATCAATTTTTAAGTTAATATCATTTAAAGCTTTAAAAGCTCGACCATCTATCTTATATTTCTTAGTTAAATTTTTGATTTGAATAATTGATTTCATCTTCTTTTCCTCCCTGATTAATTAATTTTTGAGTAAGTTTGAAAAAGAAATAGTCAATTAAGTAACCAAAAATACCAATTGTAAATACTCCTACTATAATAATATCAGGTCGAGATAATTGTTCAGCATCAATTATCATATATCCTATTCCGGAAGAAGCAGCTATTAACTCTGCTCCAATTAGTGAGCGCCAACTATATCCCAGTGCTATCTGCATTCCTACAATAATTGAAGGCAGTGCCTGCGGTAAAATGATTCTATAAAATTTTTCCCATTTACTTAAGCCAAAAATATCTCCAACTTCCTTTAATTTTGGGTCACAATTACGAATTCCACTGAGTGTATTTAAAAAAACGGGGAAAAAAGTAGCAAGAATTATAACTGTAATTTTAGGTTTTTCTCCAATTCCTAACCACAATATTAAAATAGGGATCAAAGCAATAGGTGGAATATGGCGAATAAATTCTAAGGTAGGTTTAATATATTCTGTTAACCAGTCATTTAGTGCAATTAGCAGAGCTAATAAAAAAGCTGCTGTAAATGTTATTGTAAAACCTACAAAAACTCTATAAAAGCTAACTAATAAATGTTTAATTAACATTCCATTTTTAAGTAAGTCTAAAAAAGTTTTAAATATTTTTGCTGGCGAAGGTAAGATATATGAATTAAAAAATCCAGATTCACTGCCTAAATACCAGCATATTAAAATGAATAATGGCAAAATCAAAGCCTTTATATTTTTGCTTTTTATTTTCACTCAATCTCTCCTTTACCGTTAGTGAAATTAATAATTTGAAACAAAAAATAAAATCCCTATCTAGACACAGATAGGGATTAAATATCAATTCATAAAAGCTGCTCTAAACTCAGCTAACTGCTTTTTGACAAACAGAAAGCCTTATTTCAAGCACACTTTTTCTCAATCCCTCAAATCAGACTTTTAAATCCTATTTTTCAGGTTATATAATTTTTAATTGGTAATAATTAGTTCCGTTCCCGGAAGGTGCACTTAGTTCACTATTTATAAAGCCTAAAATACTCTGCTTTCGAAGGAATATATCCTAAAACTGCTATACAGCCTGCTACTTGAGCACTGCCAAGATAAGTTCGGGAATCTGAAGGACCAATGCGGGACTGGTAGTTACGAGTTGTAGTAGTAAAAGCTGTAGCACCAGATCCAATCCGTCTCTTATTACCCATACATAATCCACAACCAGGCATAATTACAGTTGCCCCTGCCTTGGTTAGTTTTTCCATTGTTCCATCAACAATTAATTCTTCGTAAATATCACGCGATGCAGGCCCCACAACTACATTAATATCCTGAGGTATCTTATGACCAGCAATTACTGATGCTGCTTCCTGGATGCTTTTTAAATCTCCGCCAACACAGCTGCCGATATAAACCTCATCAATTTTCTCACCTTCAACCTCACTTAAACCAGCCACATTATCGGGGTGATGTGGTTTAGCAACTAAAGGCTCAGAAATTTCCGCTAAAGGAATTTCAATTTCTGCAGCATATTCAGCATTTTCATCTGCCTCAAAGAGTATTGGATCTTTAAGATACTCTGCAATTGCTTTAATGGTATTTTTAACAGAAGGAGATGAATCAGCATCTGGACGTGATTTTAAATATTCTAGATTTTCTTCAATAGCCTCAATAGTAATTGCATCAGATGGTACTACACCTGCTGAAGCACTTCGCTCTGCAACAGCATTTGTCATAATATAACGCTCATCTGAACTTAGAAAGTCTAAACCTTCCATCTCAATAATTCTACCATTATAAATTTCTTTACCTACAGTTTTATCTGCATAAACGACTAAAGCAGAAACCAGATCTCGAGCAGTAATTCCTGCTGGTGGACGACCTGTAAATTTAACTTTAACTGATTCATCCATAGTCAGGTCCTGTTTACCATATTTCATAACTCCTGCTACAATATCTGAAGCGGCTGGAAAAGAAACTCCTCTGGGAGTTCTAGTATGTGAATCCCCACCAACAATTACATCTGTCGGCAGTACAAAACGATTCCCAATTGTATGAATAATACCTTCTCCTGTCTGCAAGCAAACTCCACCCCGCTTTGTCACAAATTCATGCAGAAATTTATGAGTATCTCTTTCTGCACTGGAAGGACATTCACCTGTATGACATAAAGACTGGACAACAAATTCTGCTCCAAAATCTTCTCCGGCCATTGATTGATATTCATCCATAGTCATCGGACCAGTTGTATCCTGTGAAAAAGCACCTCTCATTTTAACCTGGGCTGTTTCACCTGGTAAAATTGTATCCTTACCATCAAGACGATTATAAGCTACAATTTTTTGTGCCAATGTTTGAGCCGGTTTAGAATCTTCTTTGACCACATTCTGTTCAGCAGGTGTTTTGATATCACCAGTCTCAATTTTATTTTCTTCACAATAAGCTAAAGCCATTGTCTGCAGCTCATTACCGGCGTCAAAATAGGTCATGCCTCCGGCTGCAATTTTCTTCATTTTATAGTCAATCGGTAATCCGATTTCAATTTCTAACTGATCATTAACCAAAATCTTTTTTGAAGTTAAATCAACTTTAAGGCTGTCTCCTTCTTCAATCTCAGATGTATCAGCTTCCAGCGGCAGGATTCCTGAAGCAACCAGTGATTCTTTAAAAATAGGAGCAAAACTTTTTGCTACTACAACTCCACCTTTTTTCTTTTCTGGCTCACCCATTACCGGTTCTCCTAAAAGCTGCTGCATTGTATAAGTGGCTGACTTACGGGATGAACCTTCTCCAAGTGCTTTACCAGCGGTAAAAAACACACTTTCTCCTTGAGTTTTAAGTTCATTTAATCTGCCCCACAGATTTTCTTCATCATCACGACCATCCATTACAAATTGAGCGTGACGAGGTTGGTCAGTCCTACTGTTGGCATTTTTAGAAGGACTTAAGTGTCCTGTTGTAATATTATCACCAACTTTTAAAGATAATCCCTGATACTGATCTTTAAGTTCCCAGTCTTCAGCAAATTCTCGGTAAGCCCAGCTCAACATCAGCTCATCAATTTTCTTCTTGAAATATGGATTTTCTGCTGCAAGCTCTTTTAGCTTTTCAAAATCAGCTCTGGTTACCAGAACAGTCTCTTTTAAAATTTCAGTTATCTGATCTCTATAAATTTCTTTAGCAAATAAATCAATTAAACGAGAAGTTGCGGCTCCACCCTTCATTTTTTCCAGCAGTTCAAGTGCTCTGTCAGAACTTAAATAATGGTTTTCTACCTCTCTTATTTTTGCTTCTTTGATAATTTCTGCAAGCCCCTCAGCTTTAGCATGAGAAGCAGGAAATGTCCCTCTTTTTACTTCTTCTGAAATAAGTCTTAAAATTAGTTTATCTAATCTTTCTTCTGCGAATATCTCAAAACTTTTATTTTCTAGATTTTTTAATTTTAAACCAGCAAAAAGAGTTTCAACTTCTCCTGCCTCAAGTGGTCTTGGGGCAAGTCCATAAGCATTTTTTCTTGCTAACGCTTTTTTCTTATAGATTTTTAAACAATCGAATAATTTTTCTATTTTAGCTTCCATTAACTAATCTCTCCTCTCTTATCTTAAAGAATTTAAGCTTATATTAATTATAATTCGGAAATTATAGCTTCTGTTATTTCATCAGTTGAAGCACTGCCTCCCAAATCTCCAGTTAAATATTCTCCTTTATTTAACACTAAAGAAGTTGCTTTTTCTATTTTATCTGCTGCCTCGGTTTCTCCAAGATGTCTGAGCATTAAAATTGCAGAAAATAACAGAGCAACAGGATTTGCTTTATTTTGACCTGCAATATCCGGAGCACTACCATGAACTGCTTCAAAAACAGCTAGATCATCACCTAAGTTCATTCCAGGAGCAAGTCCAAGTCCACCTATTAAACCAGCACCTAAATCAGAAATAATATCTCCATATAAATTAGTTGTAACTAAAACATCGTAATTTTCTGGATACTGCACCATCTGCATACACATATTATCAACAATTTTATCATCAAATTCTATTTCGGGATTAGTCTTTTTGTATTTTTCAGCAACCTTACGTGCCTCTTCTAAAAAGAGACCATCACTGAATTTTAAGATATTAGCTTTATGTACAGCAGTAACTTTTTTTCTTCCCTCGCGGACTGCATATTCAAAAGCTCTTTCTGTTATCTTGCGTGATGCCTTGCGAGTAATTATTTTTATGCTTTCAGCAGCTTCATCACCGACATAATGTTCAATTCCTACATAAAGACCTTCAGTATTTTCTCTAAAAACTACCATATCTAAATTTTCATCTTTAGCAAATTCTCGGGCATGTACCTTTAGCGGCCTTACATTTGCATACAGGTCTAATTCTTTACGAATTGCAACATTAACACTTCTAAACCCACTGCCTACAGGGGTTGTGATTGGCCCTTTTAAAGCTACTTTGTTTTTTCTAACTGACTCAAAAACTTTTTCCGGAAGCGGAGTACCGTATTTATCCATTACTCCAGCTCCAGCCTCTACCTTATCCCATTTAATATCGACACCCGCAGCTTCTATAATCTTTGCTACAGCCTCTGAAATTTCTGGTCCAATTCCATCTCCAGCAATCATTGTTACATTATGCATTCTCTTTGCTCACTACTCCTTTTTGTGATTTAAATAATTTTAAAAAAATTGATATTTATTATGATTTCAAAAACAAAGTAAAATTTGAAAAAGCCGGAACTAGTCCGGCTTAGAGTTTAAGTCGCAGCCTGATTGACGACTGTTACTTATTATAGCATAGAATGGGCATAACTTTCCAGTTGCTCAAACTCTGCCTGAGTCATACCAGTATCACCAGGTAAAATACCAGGTGAATTTTCTCCATGATAATCTGAACCACCAGTAATTAAAAGTCCCAGTTCTTCTGCTATTTTCTTATATTTTTTTGTTATTTTTTTATTATGCTTTGTTTGATAGACTTCAACACCCTTAAGACCAACGTCTTTTAAACGAGCAATTTCTTCTTTAGCCAGAGGTTTGCCGTGATTAATTATATACGGATGAGCAATCACAGGTATTCCACCAGCTTTCAAAATCACTTCTATTGCTTCTGCAGGAAGAACATTCTTTTTTTCTGCATAAGCTTTACCACCACCAGCAATAAACTCTTGAGTAAATGCATCACTGATTTCTTCTATATATCCTTTTTCGATCATCGCTCTAGCTATATGAGGGCGGCCTAAACTAACTCCAGTTGCAAATTTTTTGACATCTGCAAAATCTAGAGGATACCCCATTTCAGTCAATTTTTCTATCATCTTATGAGTTCTTTCTACTCTCGAATCTAAAATTGCCTCTGTTAATCCTAAAAGTGCATCATTTTCTATATCAACAAAATAACCCAGAATATGATATTCTGCTTCACCTCTATAAGTAGAAATTTCTATACCAGAAATAACTTTTAAACCATTTTCTCTGCCAAGATTTTTTGCTTTTTCAACATTTGTTACATTATCATGATCAGTAACAGCAATTATTTCTAAACCTAAGTTTATACATCTTTCTACTAATTCTGCTGGAGTTGAAGCTCCATCAGAAGCAGTTGTATGCATGTGCAGATCAATTTTTTTTCTTTCATTAAACATATCTTTAGCCATAAAATACCAAGCTCCTTAAGAGTAATTTTCAAAATAAATTTACTTAAAAAGAGATTTTTTGACTCGCTACTCTTTAATTTTAAAATACTCTTCCTAAGATACATCTCTAGTTTATCAGAAAAAGCTTAAAATAACATTAAATATTATACATTTTAAAAAAAATTAGATTCGACCACGGATATAATACCAGGCCAGACCTATCCATTCGTGTAAAGCAGATAAATTAACAGTTAAAGCCCCTCGATTTGGTAGATAATCAAGCCAGCTAAACTGATGATCATAAATAAAACCTGAATGTACTATCAAAAAATCAATATTTTGGGCCTTAAAAACTGCAGCTGAACGCAAAATATGATAAGCGGAAGTAACTAAATATACTTTTTCTATCTCATTATCTTCAATCCACTTTTTTAAATAAGCAGCATTTTCAAATGTTGACTGCGCTTTGTTTTCACTGATGTAAAAACTTTTATCCATACCCAGAGAAGAAAGAAATTCTTCAGCTGCATCAGCTTCTGAAATTTTTTCCTGACCAATTGCAATTCCACCAGAATAAATCAAGTTAGTTTTCAATTTGCGCTGCAGCTGATAACCCTTAACTAATCTCTGCAGACTGTGAAGAGAAGGCTCAGCTTGATTTTTTGAATAATAATTCAGCCCACCGCCAAGCACAACGATTGGATGTTCTTCAAAAGCATTAACTGAGTTTTTCTCAGCGTAATTTTCTAATGGATGAAGCAATACTTGTACACCAAAGGCAGTTGAAAGAAAGAAAATAAGCAGCAGCGAAGTTATTGCGGTAATCTTAATCAAGGCTGATTTTGATTTTTTTAATAAGTAAATAGATAATATCAACATTAAAATAACAAAAAGTCCAGGTGGCATAACAAAAGAAGCAATTATTTTTTCTACACTTAGCATAAAACCCTCCTCAAAAAACCAGCTGCAGCGAGGCTGCCTTACTCGCTAATTAATCTACATCTGGAAAAAGCATTTCCAAAAAGTCTATTTTTAAAAAACTATCCATTGTTTCAAAAGTATCCTTATTTTTTATTTCACGATCAGCACTCTGGTATTCAATCCAGGCCATTGCCGACCAAGAAATACCGCGCATTGCTGAAAATTGATTGAAAATTTTTAAAGCAGATTTTACTTCATGATACTTTGAATCCATTCCTCTCTCCTTTAGATAATGATGTAAAAATTCTTCTTCTTCACCTTGATTAAAAATAAAATTAGTTTTCAAGAGAGTAGTTGTTGGTACCATAAAGTGACTTAAATCCTGAAGTGGAGTAGTTATTAATGGTTTTTCCCAATCTACTAAATAAGCAAGATTATAATTGTCATTAATAATAAAGTTATTGGAATTCACTTCAGTATTTACTATAGCTGGTGGCAGTAAATCCATCAGCTCAACTTCTTTTTTTTGCTTTTTTTTCAAATCAGCTTTCATTTTAATTAAAAAACTCTTTATCTCAGGCACTGCTAATTCTGAATTCAAATATTTATCAAGAAGAATGTCACATTCATTCCAGATAGCAGTCAGGGGTTTTTGTTCTGTAATTAATTTTTTAGCATTAGAACTATTTAATTTATGTATTTTAGCAAAGACTTTAGCTGCATCTTTTAAATCTTTTTGATAATCTAAAGGTCTTCCAGGTAAATATTCCATCATTAATAATCCATAGTCAATTTTTTCTTTTGAATTATCAAGATAAAAAGGTCTCGGCGTTACCCCCGATGGAGCCAATGTCTGCAGAGCAGAAAACTCATAGCCAATCTGATCATCAAGATGCATCTGACTGCCTAAATTTACGCGAAGCACATATTTTTCTTCCTCATCCTTAATTAAATAATTTATATTATATTCTCCCTGGGCTAAAAATTCCAAATTGGCACGTCTGCCGATACCTGTTGCCTGCATAAAATCTCGTTCTCGTATATATGATTTTAATTCTTTTTCTAAATCATCCTTAAAACTCATAAATTACCTCCTGTATTCTTTATATTCAAATATTTTTTCAATTACAGCACTAGTATTTTCAGGATAATTTTCGTTAATTTCCCGATTTTTTAGTTTAGATCTTAATTGAAGTAATTCTTTAAAAGTGTCTATATCCGATATTTCTGGTAAAAAGTGAACTTTTAGATTCTGTTTTCTGGCTTCTTTGATTGTTCTACATAAAACATCACTATTTCCCCAGTCTTTAAAATCAAAAATAAATTTTTTAGGCTCTTTCATTCCTATTAAATAGTAACCTCCATCAGCTGCTGGACCAATTACTAAATCACGCTCTTTTAAACCTGCAAATGCCTCAGTAAAAACGTTTATATCTAGTAAAGGAATATCAGAACTAGTTATAATAACAGGTAAATTGCTTAATTGGTAAGCATCATTAAGTGCATTAAACATTTTCTCTCCTAAATCTTTTCCCTGCTGTGGAATACGAGTAAATTGAGCATCTATAATTTCAGAAAATAATAATTCACTATCTTTAGGATTAAAACTCAGATATAAGTCGATTTTAGAATAGTTTTTTTTGAGATTTAAAAGTTTACAATTGATATCTTTTAAAAAAGCCTGATACAGCTCAAGATATTCATCTTTTTTTAAATGACTTTCAAGCCTTGTTTTAGTCTTTCCAGCTATTGGTGCTCTACTCATAAGAATCAATGCAGCTTCCAAAATAATCCCCCCTGTTTGATATTAACTAACGGGCATCATGATATATTTTTTAAGTTTTTCTGGAAAATTCCCAAATTGAATTTTTCCCTTTCAAATGAATAAAACTTGTTTCTATTATAGCATAATTTTGCTAAATCATAAAACAATCTTTTTTTAAAAAACACATAAAAAAAAGAGAGGAATAATTCCTCTCTTTAAGCAAAATAATTTAATTTTAATAATCCTGTAACTAATTACTCTATTGGTAAAGACTCATCATTACTCCACTCAACCCATGATCCATCATAGTTTTCAACATCATCATAACCAAGTAACTGAGTTAAAGTAAATAATGCATGTGATGATCTTACAGCTGACTGGCAGTAAGTAATAATTTCTTTATCATCAGTAATTCCTCTAGCTGTATAAAGATCCTGAAGTTCAGCAGCTGTCATAAATGTGTGGTCTTCATTTAGTGAATCATCCCATTCCAGCCAGATAGAAGTAGGAATTCTACCCTTGCGACCTGCACCAGATAAAAGTTTTTCTCCATTATGTTCTGCTTCAGCTCTGGTATCTTGAATTATTATATCATCGTTTTCAATTGCTGCCAGAACATCCTCTTGATGTGCTAATAAACTTTCATCAACAGCTTCAGCTTTATAATTGCTTTCATCTAAACTATCTGGAAACATCTTTGTCTCATAATTCAGTGCATTCCAGCGGTCAATACCACCATCTAACATTCTTACATTCTCGTGACCATAAATTCTGGCCATCCACCATAACCAGGCGGAATACAAATCCCCATGATCATCATAAACAACAATTGTATCTCCATTTTTTATACCTTTTTCAGAAAATAGTTTTTCAAAATTTTCTTTAGAAAGTCTCATACCTCCACTGGCTTTCATTTCTCCCTTTTCAATTTTAATTGCGCCAGGAATATGACCAGCAGCATAACCAATTTTACCACGGTTATCAACAACTACAACATCATCTCGGTCCATTATTTCCGCTAACTCTTCTGCACTAATCAAAGCTTCTGGATTAGCATAACCTCTATCTTCAATTTCTACATATTCGGCCCCCACCATAGAAGTAAAGCCAGCTACCATTAAAAAAACAAGGACAAGTACACATAAAACATTTTTCTTTTTAAGCAAAATTAATCCCCCTTCAAATTGTTTTATTTTTCACAATTCAATTATATCTTCAGTTTATATTTTTTTCATTATGAAACACAAACAATTTTTAGCTTAAATTTAGTGTTTCAAAAACAAAGGCGAGAGGATATCCTCTCGCCTAAATAAAATCTTAATTATTTAATTTATATTTGTTATTGACCATTTTCTACTGGTAAATCTTCAGTAGCACTCCACTCAATCCAGGACCCATCATAATTTTTAACTTCTGCATCTACACCTAATAACTGGGTTAAAACAAATGTAGTATGTGAAGATCTAACTGCAGACTGACAGTAAGGGATAATTAATTCTTTTCCTTCAATAGCCTCACCATATACTTCTCTTAAATCTTCTGCAGATTTAAATGTCAGGTCATCATTTAAAGCTGCTGTCCATTCAATCCAGACACTCTTAGGAATACACCCTTTTCTTTCTGCACCACTCTTAAGTTCTGCCCCACTATTTTCACCTTCAGATCTGGTATCTAAAATTAAAGCTTTATCATTATCAATAGCAGCTTGCACATCTTCTAGTGTAGCTAACATTGAAAAATCAAATTCAGACTCATCAAAACTATAGTTTGTTTCATCATAACTGCTTGGAAAAATACTTGTCTTTTTGTCTAAAGCCTTCCATCTTTCTAATCCACCATCAAGCAGTCTTACTTTTTCATGTCCGTACATTTTTAAGATCCACCACATTCTTGATGCATCATAATCACCGTTTGCATCATAAATAACAACTAGATCATCTTCAGCAATTCCTTTTTCGCTTAACACAGCAGCCATCTGATCTGCATTTGCTCTCATACCTGCAAATTCAGCATCTTCATTTTCCTGATCAGAACGCCAAAAATTTGTAGATCCAGGAATATGTCCTGTCATGTACATAGCCAGATTACGAAAATCTACTACCTTTACATCATCTCTATCCATAATTTCTTCTAGTTCAGCTGCACTAATTAAAACATCAGGATTAGCATAACCACGATCTTCAATTGGCACAAATTCTGCTGCTGCCATCAAGGAAAAACTAATAACCATAACTAAAACTAATGATAAAATTAATAAACTTTCTTTTTTGCTTTTTAACAATATAACCCCTCCAATAATTTAGTAGTGTTTTATTTTTCACAATACTATTGTATAGTTAAATATATCACATTGTCATTAGTGGAGGAGAATAAAAAAATCAAATATTTTTGTTGTTTAAAACAAATAATGCCTAAAATATTCAATTATCGTTTATTTTATATGATTAACGCTTTATTTATATGTCAAAAAGATATCATAAAAGCATCTTAAATCTATTTACTCTAATTTTTATTCTTAAGCACAACTTTTTCATTGGTCTGCTTTTTTTGTTCTTTTTTAATGTATATCTTCCATTCCAAATATGGAGTTTCCTCTATTTCTACAGCATAGCCTTTATTCCTGGCCCACTCAGGAACGTTATTTAAAGCACAATTATGATCAGTTTCCAAACAAATTTTATCGTCAACTCCAAGTTTCGGCAGCTTCTTTTCAGCTTTAATTAATGGAATCGGACAGGGATCTCCAATACAATCTATATCAATAATCATTTTAAAACCTCCAGTTTAATAATCTTTTAACAAAGTTCTTTAAAGAAAACCCTGATATTTAAATATCAAGATCATCTTCTAAAATATATTTACAAATCTTATACGCAGCTAGTAGATTAAGTTGTACTTCCTGATCCTGAAGGTCAATCCCCAAAATCTCTTTAATCCTTTTAACACGATAGCTCATTGTATTTGGATGAATAAACAATCTTTTTGCAGCCTGCTGTATACTTCCACCCTCTTCTAGATAAACTCCGAGTGTATCAAGCCATTCTGTACTATTACCTTTATCATATTTTATTAATTTGGCAAGATATTCTGTTGTAAATTCTTTTAACTCTTCCTGATTTATTTTCCAGAGCAGACGCATTATTCCTAATTGCTTATAGTAATAAATTATATTTTTTCTTTCAGTTGCTTCAAGAAAATCAAGTACATAAGAAGCCTGCTGATAGCTTTCAGCTATTTCAGTAACATTTTTAATATATATTCCTGAGCCAATATTAAAATAGAATTTATCAATTTTTTCTACAAGCTCATCTCTAACTATCGTAATATCTTCTTTAGTTATTTCATCCTCTTTCTCATAGTTAATCAAAAGCACTATATTTTTATCGTAGGAAAACAAAATATATTCACGAGAAATTTTATTCTGCAAAACATTATGAAGTTTCTTCATAATTCTTTCTTTAATTTCATAAAAATAATATGCATCTTCAGTAGAAAGATTTTTTTTACCCTTAACAGAAATTAAATAAAGTTGATAGTTTAAATTTAAATCCCAATTAGCAAGTTTTCCCCGCTGAATAATTTCAGATTTATTATCAATTCGATTATTTATAAGATCCTCAATTAATTCATTACTGCATTTTTGAGACAGCTCAGACACAATCTTATTTTGATGAAGTTTTAGAGCAAGAGATTGAGCAACAATAATTAGAATTCTAAATTCATATTCACTCATTTTATCATAGTTACTAATCGCTAAAACACCAACAATTTCATCTTTTCCTAAATCCAGCTGCAGTTCTGTATATATTTTTCCCTGCCACTGATAATGATATTCAAAAATCTCTACCATACAGCACTTAAAAGCAGAATCCTTACGCTTTAACTTTCTCTCTTTTATAAAATCATTAAATTTACTGTCAATTTTAATTTTTCTATCGGCATATATTAAATCATCCCGAAAACGATCATATATATAAACATCTGCCCCTATATTTTTTGTTAAAATAGAAGCAAAAGTTCTAAGTCCAGAATCACTTAAAAGCTTATCTGTTAAATCATGTTGAATAAAAAATAAATCCTGAAGCTCGTCTTTATTAAGCATCTTTATAACCATCCAATTCCATTTCTATTTTATCCCAGGCTGAAAAAACAAGATCTTTAAATCTTTTTGTGTCGAGTATAGTAGAAGGCAAATTGATAACCGCTGCATCCTGAAGCTTTCCCTCTGCTTTTTCTGTTTTAATCATTCCATTCTTCAAATCTTCAACACTTGAAACAAACTTTCTTTTATTATAGGGAAAAATCTCAGGTGAAACCATATAAACTACAGCTGCTACATCCCACATGTAAAACCCAGTTAAACCAATCATTTCTGAAGAATAATCATACCAATTATTAATTTTATTTTTAATATATGCTCTAACAGCTTTATTCTTAGATCTATTAACTCGACGCCATGATTTTTCACCAAATCGAGCAGCAAGACCGAGATTGCTTGACATTAGGGCGACTGGTACCTCAGCTTTCAAAACTTTTTCGGCTGCTTTTGGATCAGAGCTAAAGTTAAGCTCAGCAAGAGTTTTATCACCTAATTGTAATGGTTCGGTAATTCCTCCCATAATAATTATTTCCTTTAAATTTTTGAAAAAATCATTATCTATTTCCCAGGCAGCATATAAATTAGAAAGAGGTCCAATAGCAATTAGAGTTATTTCATTTTTGTTTTCAGCCGCAGTTTTTGCTAGATATTTAGCAGCTTCAGTATCATAGTCACCTGCTTTAGCGGCACCTTTTAAATGCTTAACTTTATCTTTTAATTTAAAATCAGCTAACATTTTCTCAGTAGTATTGTAAGTATCTTCTATATTACTATTACCAAAAACACTGTTAACAGCCATCAAATCAATATCTTCACGACCTAACAAAAATAAAAAAGCAAGTCCATCATCTACATCTTTTTTTTCTAAACCTATTGTATTGTCACAGTCTAAGATTACTTTTTTCATTTTATCCCCCCAACAGTCAATTTTTATCTATTCACTCTTATATTATTTTCAACAAAAACAATAAAAATCCTGCCTTTAATAATTTTCTAATTTAAAATCTTAAAATGGATGAAAATTTCTTATTCAAGGTATATAATAATATATATAAGAAAGTTAATCAGCACAAGGAGGCCTGAAAATGAATGATTTTAATAAATTTTTTATAGTTTTAACTATTATTTTAACTGCTCTTGTTTTAATAACTTCATTTGCTGCAGCAGAAGAGCCTAACTTTGAAAACAAAGATCTTTTAATTACTGCAGAGGAATTAAATTTAATGCTTGAAGAAGAAAAAGAAAATTTAAAAATAATTGATGTCCGCAGCAGTGCAAAATATCTGTTAGGACATTTGCCGCGCGCTGTTAATATGTGGGGCGACGATTTTTCTGATCCAGAAGCCTGGGTTGAAGGATTAATTGCTAAACCTGGAGCATTTGCGGCTGCTGCACAAGAAAAAGGTATTAATAACAATTCAGAAATTGTTGTTTATGATGAAAACAGCAGCCTCTGGGCTGCAAGACTATGGTGGGTTTTCAAAGTTTATGACCATCAAAATATAAGAATCCTAGAAGGCGGCTATGATGCCTGGAAACGTAAAGACTATGAAACTAAAATATTTCCTTATAAAACTAAAAAAGGAAACTTTATTGTCAGTGATGTAAATAATGATTGGATAGTAAATTCTGATACTATAGCTGAAAATATTAATAATAAAGATTTTATTATATTAGATACACGATCTGAAGCTGAATTTATGGGCAAAGAAACAAACTCTGCAGCCCCTCGCAAAGGACGAATTCCAAATTCTATTCATATTGAATGGACAGAAGCCTTAAATGATGATTATAGTTTTAAATCAGCCACAGAAATTGCTGAAATTTACGAAGCAAAAGGTGTTGTTAAAGATAAAGCGGTCATCTCACCTCTCTCTCACACTGGAGTTAAAGCAGCTCATACATTTTTTGTGCTTAGATTACTTGGTTATGATAATCTTAAATTATATGACGAATCCTGGGTAGGTTGGAGTAATAGAAGCGATCTTCCTATTGAAAAAAATTAAATTTAAATCTAATTTTTTTCATTCTTCTCCCAGAAAATTATTTTGGCTAAACAAACTCAAAACTTCAGTTAATGATGCTTCTGCTTGAAAATATTTTAAGGTCTGCTCAATTAATTTTTGGGCAGATTTTACTCCTTTATCAAAGTGCTTTTCAAATCTCTGATAATTTTTTAAAGGCCAGCAATCCTCTTTTTCATTAAGTGCATAACAATGCTGACTTAAATTTTGAGGTAAAATTAAATTTAAAATTTTAAAAATATAATATTTTTTTGACCCTTTAGTTGAAAAAAAATTGTGATATTTCTGCAGATCTACATAAGAATCCTGAATTAATTGAGGCTCTAATTTTTCGCCAAAAATGTTTTTGAAAATTAATTGATAAAAATAATTTAGAGTCTCAAAATGCTCTTCCTGCAGCTGATAATAAGGTAGAGGATTAATTTTTTTAGGGCTCTGATTCCACTTTTGCTCCATAATATAATTATCAATGCTGGCCTCAATCAACTTATGTTTTTGATCTCTGCCCCCATTTTCAATAATAAAAGGATGGCACTCTCGATCAAGGGCATAGTGAGAAATGAAGCCCAGAAGATAAATCAAATTATTCTGCCATAAATGAGAATCAGGCAGCTGTGATTTAGCATAAATCCCCTCTTTTTTATAATTTTTTAAAACTTCATTAAATAATTTTTTACCACTTAGAGAATGAATTTGCTTCCCATTTTTAGGACCTCTTTTATTTTTCTGCCAGGGCCACCAATCATTATAAAAGAAAAAGTCTGGCCCCTGTAATCCATAATTAAAAAGTTGATAATTCTGATCCAGCAGTGATTTTATTTTCTGATCTTTGATTCCGGCAGCTATCTCTTCCCCAGCAATTATATGTGTCCAAAAATCAGGCATATTTCTACCTCCTTTGAGCTTTAACTTTTTGCCTCTAATTTACCCTTTTCTACATCTACCCGACTTAAAAAGAAGATGCCTAAAATAAAGAAAGCAGCGACAGCAAGAATACCATACCGACTGGAACCAGTCAATTGGCCGGTATATGCAAAAACAGTAGGTCCAATAATTGCTGCAAATTTACTGGATACTCCAAAAAAACCAAAAAACTCTGCTGATTTGGACTCAGGCACCATAACACCATATAAAGAACGGCTTAAAGCTTGAGCACCACCTTGAACCATTCCCACAATTCCAGCCAAAATCCAGAAATCAAGAGCTGAATCCAGAAAATAACCGTAAAAGGTTATTCCCGTATAGATAATTAAAGCAAGATAAATTCCTTTTTTAGCAGTGATTTTCCCAGCTATTTTAGCAAAAAGCAAAGCAAAAGGAATACCGATGAATTGAGTCAAAAGCAGGGCACCAATTAAATCTGTCTGACCGATTCCAACTTCCCTTCCATAAATTGCTGCCATTCTAATGATGGTCCCAATCCCATCATTATAGAGCCAAAAAGCCAGCAAAAACTTCCATAGCTCTCTATATTTGCGAATATGAACAAAAGTTGATTTAAGCCTCCCAAAAGCCATCTTAGTATATTCTCCTAAGGGTATTTTTTCAACTCTTTTTTTTGGTTCTGGTAGATATTTAAAAGCCGGTAGAGAAAATATTAACCACCAGACTGCAACTGTCACAAAAGAGATTTGAATGGCAGAAGTAACTGAACTAATACCAAAAAAATTAGGTTTAGAAATCAGCAAAAGGTTAATTGCTAAAAGTAGGCCCCCACCCAAATAACCAGCTGCATAGCCAAGGCTAGAGATATAATCTATAGATTCTGAATTACTAATATCAGTTAAAAACCCATCATAAAATACATTACCACCTGAAAAACCAAGATTAGCAATAATGAAAAAAAATGAAGCCAGCAGATAATCACCTTCATTGACAAAAAACAAAAAGGCTGTCCCGGTGATACCTAGAAAAACAAAAAATTTTAGAAAAGATTTTTTAGAATCCGAATAATCAGCAGCTGCCCCCAGGATTGGAGAAACCAAAGCGATAATAACCATGGCAATTGTCTGAGTATAACCCCAGTATGAAGTAGCTAAATTACCAGGCAAATTAATTCCAGCTACATCTTTATAAAATACAGGTAGTACCGCAGCCAAAATAACCGTAGCAAAAGCTGAATTAGCCCAGTCATACATCACCCAGGCATAAACTGTTTTTTTCTGATTATCCATTAACTCACCTTCTTATTTGTTATTAATCAAGTCCAAAAGTGATTTTTTAAATCTTTGATTATCGAGCTCAGTTCTTTTCTTGTGGCTTGTGTGACGACCGCTGCGTTTTCTTTCTTTAAATTGACGATGTCTTTTTGCTAATAATCTTTCGATATTTTTATCATTAAACTCTCTCCCTGAAAAACTCAGAACTTTAGCCCCTCTACTTAGAGAAAGCGCAGCCAGTCCATAGTCAGAAGTTATAACAATATCTCCTGACTCAATATTATTACAGAGAATCATATCAACTGATTGAAAGCCCTGATCAACTATTTTTAAAGTTCCATATTCAAGCTGGTGCTGATGATTTAAATCAGTGTAAACTATTAATTCTAGGGTCTTTTTAGATGCGATTTCAGTAATAATCGAAATTACCGGACAACCATCTCCATCAACTAAAATTCTCATTGCTTTTTAAACTCCACATAATCAAGTTCAGCTTCAGAATATCGAGCCAGAGTATAAATTAAATCTGAAAGACGATTAACATATTTCTGCAGATCAGAACTGATATCAGCCTCACCTGCTAGAGCAGTAATTCGACGCTCTGCTCTCCTACAAATAGTTCTTGCCTGATGTAAAGCCCCACTAGTCTTTGAGCTGCCGGGAATAATAAACATCGACTTTTCTTTTTTATTCATTTGAGATAAATAATAATCTATTTTTTCTTCCAAAAAATCTATATCTTTTTCTGTTATTTTTTCAGGAAAACTATCCCAGTCAGGAGTTGCCAGCTGACCAGCCAAATTAAAAAGCTTTCGCTGCACAGAACGGATGATATCATAAACTTCTTTGTCTTCAACAAAGTTTTTAGCAAAACCTAAGCTAGAATTTAACTCATCTATAGTCCCATAACTTTCAACCCGCAGTGAATCCTTGGCCACCCTTGTATTATCGAAAAGACTGGTTTTTCCTTTATCTCCGCTTTTAGTATAAATTTTCATCTAATCATCCTTTCTTATATGTGCACCTACCGTTTACCGACCCAATTTATGGAAATCAGAGCCTGCGGCCTATCAAAAAAAGACAGCTCCTAACCGGAAACTGCCTCTATAAAGTCTATTCAGCTTGCATCTTTTTCTACTGGTTTACTAGTCTCTATTACTAGCCGATGGCTGTGATGAATATATCTGTCTTCTAGATCCTCAATCTTTTTATTGCTGCCAAGCAGTTGAGCCAGATCATGTTCCATTCTATCCATCCGAGCATTCTGTATATCCTTATTTGACTCTAGAGCTCTAAGTATTAGTGTGTTTTCTTCAACCTGAGCACTCAGTTTTGCAGTTTCTTCACATATTATTTTTCGTGTTTCTGT
>JBNJFG010000023.1:0-31531 GCA_051746665.1 Bacillota bacterium | reverse complement strand
GAAAACTGGGACTTTAATGCTCAGTTAGATTATCTATATATTGAACTTGATGATGAGCAGCAGGGTAATATCTACAGTAAAGGATTTGCTTATACAGCTGGTTTAACTTATAGTTTCTAAATTAAATAAAGTTGTGCAATATTGAAGAGCCCTTAAAGCAGAGATTTCAATTCTGCTTTAAGGGCTTTTTTGTGTCTTTAGCAATTTTCTCTATTAAAAAATAACAAAGTAAACTTAGGTGAACTCAATTCATCTAAGGAAAGTCAAAATTAGAATGTTAAAAAAGAATAATTACAGTAGAGCTAAAGCAAAAAATTAATCTGTTAAAAATAAATTATTGTATTTCTTGATAGCTTCGTCAAATCTATTCAAATCATAGCTTAAAGTATTACCTGCTGTAGGATCTGGAAGTTCAAAACTACCTATATTCAATTTTTCATGAGTCATCATTTTTGTTATTAATTCTTTTTCTAGACTATTAGGGATATATAATCTTCTTTTTTCTTGGTCTATTTTACAGACAACCCGATTACTTACTCCGTCATCAAATTGGTAATATATCTGATGCTCATTACCTAAATCTTCTATTTTATATGGCTGCATAGTAATAGTTCTTTCTCCATCTTTCCATTTTATTCTTAAAGGTATTGCATAATCGGCTTGATATATTGTTACAGAGATATTTCCAGTCTCAGTATCTTGGTTCTTAGATGCAATCCAGCGGTCAAAAATATCTATCTCTGGGACTGCTAAAACTACGGTGTTAAAAAATAAGATTAAAATTAATGTAATCATAAAAGTGAAATTTATTTTTTTCATACTTCATATCTCCTTTTTGTTATTTTATTTTGTTAATTTATATTTCTTTTTAACTCATTAATTTCCTGCTATTATTTTCATTATATTTGTAAAAGCATAGTTAAACCAATTTTAAATTATGGCTGAAGGCTTTGTTATTTATAATAACATTCGATTTAAAACTTCTAGATAACCTGTAACCATCATTAAACCAAAAATAATTAAAAGTGTACCCGTTATCTTATTTACAACAGGTAAATATTTATTAAAAGCTTTAAATTTAGGTAAAAGATAATCCATAAAGACTGCTGTTAAAAAGAAGGGAACTGCAAGACCAACTGCATAAAAGAATAATAAGAGGCCACCTTCTGCGATATTAGCTCTGCTGCTGGCTGCAATTAAAATTGAGCTTAGAATAGGACCAATACAGGGTGTCCAGCCAACTGCCAGCACTACTCCCATCACAAAGGCTTTTAAATTCCCCTTTAAATAAGCTGGTAGTTCAAATTTCTTTTCTCTGTAAAAATACTTTATTTCAAAAATACCTGTTAAATGCAGGCCAAAGATAATAATAATTACTCCTCCAACAGTTGTCAGCAGACTCTGGTTTTGAATTAAAAACTTACCTAAAAATGTGGCTGATAAGCCTAAAAGAATAAAAATAACAGTAAAACCACTAATAAAACTAAGAGATCTAATAATTAATGATAGATTATTATTTTTTTTCTGGGCTTTAGCATAATCGCCAAGCATATATGATAAATAAGTTGGAATCAAAGGTAAAATACAGGGCGAAAAAAAAGAAAGTAGACCTGCCGATAAAGCAGCGACAAAGGAAACTTCTACAGACATTAAATCACTCCTTTCTATATTTACTTTATTATAACATAGTTAATTTATATTGTATAACATTTAAATTTTACAATATAAAATATTATCACAGGTGTCTGGATTATTAGCTTGATATCTGTTATAATTAAAGTGTGTAATTAGATTTCGAAAGGAGGCAGGTAGATGAAAAAGCTAATTGCTTTATCAATAATTTTAATTTTATTATTTTCATTTAATATTTATGCTCAAGAAAGTCAAAAACTTAATGTTGATGAAGAGACTAATTTAGAAAATCTAGACCTGTCTCAAGAGAAGAATTTTTCTCAATCAGCAAGAGAAGAATTGCTTGGTATTGCTTCTCAATTTGATAGTGCAGAAGATCAAGATATAGACCAATTAACATTTGACAATGATGATTTTTCATTAACTGATACTACTTTTAATAACTCACAGCATTTAAATATCTTAACCGACTTAAATCTTGATGCAAATTATTCCAAAAATGATGATAAGAGATTAGAAACGAAAGCTGATTTTCAGTTGGAATATGCTCTTAATTCTCGAACTTTAATTAGAGCAGGTTATTCTCTTTTAAATGAAGAATGGTGGGATGTGCAAAATGCCAGTGCTGCAGCTTCAGAAAATGAAGAAATCAGTGGTGATTCCATTGCAGATGAAAACACAAATATTGGTCAAGAGGGAACAGATGATGATTTTAAGGCTGATAATGATAATCCGGCAGCAGTAAATAATAATGTTCGAAAAGTTTATCAAAACGAATTAGAAAGCAGCCGCAGTCTTGGTGTAGCTTATAAAAGTAATGATCGTGTTACTTTATCTGCTGATTTTATTGATAATAATCAGTTTGGAACCTATTATGATGAAGACTGGGAACGTGCAGGAGATTCAACAGTCTTTGGCGTCGAATATAGTTATCCCGAAGGATCTTCAATTAGAGCTAGTTATCAGGTTGATACAGCAGATGATATTACTCAAAGAATAACCGGTCTAGACTTTGCTTTTAATAATTTAGCAACTTTTAGTGCCTCTTATAAACTGCTTGATTTAAATCAGCTGACTACTGACTTAAATCAGCAAAAAACTGCCTGGGATTTAGGCCTGGGAGTTAACATTAGTGAAGATTATGGTCTTGCTTTAGGTTATGAATTAATTGAAGGAGAAGATGAAGAAGAAGCAGAGAGAAAAATTAGTGCTTCTTTTGAAATAAACTTTTAATAAATATAAATAAAAGGATGGTGTAGTTCTTTTGTCATTAAAAATCAGAAAGATAATCAGTATATTTGTTCTAACAGTTTTAGTTTTTAGCCCTTTTTTAAAATTTAATTCTGCCCAGGCTGCAGGTATTATTCCACTGGCAGAACTGGGAGAAATAGAAAAGATTCTTTATGGATCAGTTTCGGATAAGCCTATTTTAACCAGAGTTGATGAGGTAGAAGAAACAGTCTATAATGCCAAACAATCTGGTTCAATTGTAGAGCGGACAGAAAAATTAATTGATGATTTTTTAATTAGTTCTGAAAGTTCACCTTCTTTGTTATTCTTATATAATACCATTGAATGGTCAATTAGAGGAGAATTAGCAGGAGGAAATTTAATTCAGAGGCTGGACGGCTTAGAAGAAATGGTCAGTGGAGAAGTAAATCAGGGGCCAATTAAAGAAAGAATTCAGCAGCTTTATAACTTAACTATTAAGGGCCAGGAAATGCCGGTCCAAAAAGTAGAAAGCCGAAATAACCAGTTAATACGAGTTCAACTATTAGATAAAATAAATTCGAATACTGCTCGTAGAGGTGAAAAGGTTGCTTATCAAGTAATAGAAGATATTAAAGTTAAAAATACACTGATTATTCCTAAAGGTACCCGCGGCGAATTAGAAATAACTGAGATTGAAGAAGCTGGTAAAATGGGTAAAGATGGAGATATTAAAATTGGTTTTCCTCAACTGGAAACAATAGATGGTTCAGATCTGGCTGTGGCCATCCAAAAAGAAGCCCAGCAGGAAAATGAATCGCAAAAATTTGCAATAGGAGCCAGTGTTTTAGGGACAGCTATTCTTGGTTTACCAGGAGTAGTAGCAGGTTATTTTGTAGAAGGTAAAGATGAAGAAATTCCTGCAGGATCTGAAATGTATATTCAGGTAACTGAGAACAAAGAACTATATGGTGTAGTTGTAAAATAAATTTTTGATTATTAACCTGCCTGGGCTTGTAACTTGGGCAGGTTTTAAAAATTAATTAGGAGAATTGTTGTGCTAAATAATATCATTCAAGGCAAAATCACTTTAATAATTATTTTAAGCTTGATTTTTTCTCTAAGCTTTACATTTGCTGTTTTAGCAGCTGAAGTAGAGCCTGGAGATAATTATGTACTGAGAGCTGATGATATAACTTTTCTGCAGGCAGAGGGCCTGGTGCTTTTTGAAGGTAATGCTTCTTTTAAATCTTCTGACTTTGTAGTTGAATCAAACAAAATAACAGTTGATACTAATACCAAAACGATTAAAGCCTTAGATCAGGTAGTAATTCATTCTGATAAAGATGATCTCTATGGAGACAGTTTAACTTATAATTATGAAAGTGAAAAAGGAGAACTGTATGGGGCAGAAGGAAGTATTGGAGAACTTAACTTTTCCGGTAAAACCCTAAAAATACTTGCAGTATCTCCGGTAGAGGCAGAAATGGAAGCTGCAGAATTTACTCCCTGTATCAGAAAAGAGCCTCATTATCACTTTAAAGCTAAAGAAATAAAAATTAATGATGATAACACTCTGGATATTTTTCATATAGTGCCTTATGTCTGGAAAATACCAGTATTTTACCTGCCTTATTATTCAGTTGAATATGACCCTGATGATGAAGAAAGCCCTTTAAAGAATACTTTTCCGGTACCTAAGTTAGGATATGACAGTGACCGGGGTCTGACCGCAGAATTTAAATATCCATATCAGCTTAATGATAAAACTAGTGGAGAAATTTTTTATCTGACAGAAGGAAGAGAATATGACAGATATGAAGTGCGGAGAATCACTAATTTTTATCAGCTGTCAGATAACTTTACTATTAAAAATCGCTATGATTATTTATATAACTATGATCTTGATGATGAGGAATTAGATGATTACGAAGAAGAGTTTTTTAGTTCTTTAAAGTATGATCGAGGTCAATATGCGATTGAAGCAGGTGTAGGTAGAGATTTAAGGGCTGAAGACAATGAGAATAGATATTTACTCACAGGACGGTATCGCTTTCTTAATGGCTTAAATACAAGCTTTAGACAGGAATATGATTTTGACTGGGAGCGGGTTAAAGAAAGATATCTTATGAATTATAATCAGCATTCCATCAACTGGAATCTTAAATATATTGATGGAGAAAGTTATAACTATTATCCTTATCTGACACTTGATTTTCCATCTGTGCTGGGAGTTAAAACAACATTAGGTACAGGCCGAGTAGAAAATGAAGGTGTAGAATTAAATAAAGAGAGAGTTAATCTGCGCTATAATTTTGCTTATCCTTTAGCAGAGGGGATTTCTTATCATTTAGGCTATAACTACCGCTTAGATCATTACCGCAGCGACTATGATTATAATTATCATTATACAAGCTTAAATACCGGTTTTAGATATAAGACTCGCTTAAACCAGAAAATGAAGCTTGATTCTTCTCTTTTCTTTGAAAAAAATTATCCCTGGGGTAAAAGCCCGCTGCCTGATGATCGAGAAGATCAGGACCGGCTTATAAAACCGGGATTAAGTTTAAATTTTGATCGAGATTTAGAACAATCATCCTTTAAGATTAGTTCTAACGCTATTTATGATCTTGATTTAGAAGACTGGGATGAAATTAATTTACGCTTTACCCAAAATGAAGACTGCTACAGTTTTTATCTTAACTATGAGTTTGTAGATGAAGCTTTTAGTTTTGGCTTTGAAATCTAAAAATAGTAATTTTAAATGGATATTCATTACATTTATGATAAAAATCACTCAAAATAGAGGACTTTTCTAAAAGGCCGTGAATTAGAAGATAAAGGGTGATTATTGTGAAAAAGAATACATATTTTTTAAGCATTATTTTTGCTTTAGTTTTAGTTGTTTTAACTCTCTTGTTTTTAAGTCCTTCGGTTCTGGCAAAAAAGTATCAACCTGAAATCAGCGGCAGTTTTGAAAATGGTGATCGCTTATATACAGATCCCGGCAATTGGGAAAATGATGAGCCGCTTGATTACTATCGTTATGATAAGCAGTGGCTTAAGTATAAGCAAAAACTTGCAGTTGGAGAATATTATTATCTGAAAGTACAGCGCCAGGAAAGAATATATGACCAGAGTCAGAGTTATAATAGTCTTAATCTAGAAACAGAAGGAAATTACACATTTTATTTAACTGAAAAACTGCGAAATAGGTTTAAGGTTCTGGTAAGAGATAAAGATTATTTAGAAAAAGACTATGATTATAAGGATTATCAGCTGGCCAGGCTGCAGTATACCTTACAGTATAAGAGAAATGAGATTCACAATTATGAACTAATCTTACAGAAACAGTGGACAGAATATGAACTCAGTCCTGACTCTGACTATCAGCGGGAGCGAATTGCTTTAAAATGGGGCTGGCAGCTTAGTCAAGACTTAAAATTAGACAGTAAAATTCAGTATGACTGGCAGAGAAATGACAATGATTCCAATCGTTCTGATAAAGATGGGCGGAAGATTTCTCTGAATTTTAAATATAAACTTTAAAATAATTGTCATAATATACTTAGATTTCTGCAAAAACTTTATAAAAAAAATTATTTGTGATATAATATTTCCAATAAGTAGAACAATAATTTAGTACTGTTAATCAACAAAGGAGTTGATCAATTTTGAGTTATATGTCCAGGTATCGTGATTGGCTTGTAAGTGATTATTTTGATGAAAAAACAAAAGAAGAGCTTGAAGCTATTAAGGATAATGAGGCAGAAATTGAAGATCGTTTCTATAAAAATTTAGAATTTGGAACAGGTGGAATGAGAGGTAAAATGGGTGCTGGAACCAATAGAATTAACAAATATATTGTTCGTAAAGCTACTCAGGGACTGGCAAATTATATAATTAATTATAGTGATAACGGCAAAGAAAAAGGAGTCGTCATTGCCTATGATTCCAGATATAATTCCCCAGAATTTTCTTTAGAAGCATCTTTAGTATTAGCTGCTAATGGAATTAAAACATATTTATTTACCGGAATGAGAGCAACTCCGGAACTTTCTTATGCGGTTAGAGAACTTGATGCGATTGGTGGAATAGTTATTACCGCCAGCCACAATCCTTCAGAATACAATGGTTATAAGTTGTATTGGGAAGACGGAGGTCAGGTTGTACCTGAACAGGCAAGAGATATTATTGCAGAAATTGAAGAGATAGATGATTTTTCTATTGTTAAAACAATGGACGAAAAAGAAGCCCTAAATCAGGGACTTTTAAATTATATTGGTAGTGAAGTTGATGAGAGTTATCAAAATACATTAATGAATATTTTACCAGATACAGATTTAGCAGCCGAAAAGGGCAGCGATTTATCGGTAGTTTATACCCCACTGCATGGAACTGGTAGTACAATTGTACCACAACTATTAAGCAGCTTAGGCTTTTCTAACCTGCATGTTGTCAAAGAACAGGCAGATGGAGATTCTGACTTTTCTACTGTTGAGAGTCCAAATCCTGAAGACAGAGAGGCTTTCGAACTTGCTTTAAAACTTGCTTCTAAAAAAGATGCTGATTTAATTATTGCAACTGATCCTGATTGTGACCGTCTAGCACCTGCAGTTAAAGATGCTGATGGTAATTATCAATTTTTAAATGGAAATGAAACAGGAGTTTTATTTGCTGATTTCCTATTAAGAGAAGCCAAAGAAGCCGGAGAACTGCCGGAAAATGGTGTGATAATCAAATCAATTGTTTCTACAGATATGGTTGCGGAAATAGCTGCTGATTATGGAGTAGAAGTTCTTGATGTTTTAACTGGATTTAAGTTTATTGGCGAAAAAATTACTGAATTCGAAAAATCAGGGGAAAAAGAGTTTATTCTGGGCTTTGAAGAAAGCCTCGGTTATTTAATTGGAAAACATGCACGTGATAAAGATGCAGCTGTTGCAGCTGGTCTTATTGCAATCATGGCTTTAAAGTATAGAGAAGAAGGAACAAACTTACTGAAGCGTTTGGCAGAATTAAGAGCTGAGTATGGTTATTATCTGGAAGATCTTCATTCAATTCGACTTGAAGGTAAAGAAGGACAGGAAATCATAACTAAGACTATTGCTCACTTAAGAGAAAAGAGTCCAGAGAAGATTGCTGGTTATGAGGTTAAAGTTGTTAGAGATTATAAGGAATCAAAAGTTTCTTATCTGAAAGAAGATAAAGAAGAAGAACTAAAACTTCCGAAGTCTAATGTTCTGCAGTATCTACTCGAGGGTAATAACAAACTGACAATTAGGCCTTCCGGAACTGAGCCGAAGCTGAAATTCTACTTTGCAGTTAAAGATAAAGATAAGGCTGCTGCAGAAAAGAAACTGGCTGATTTTAAAGAAAAGCTGATTGCCGAAATGGACGAGATAATGGAAAATGTTTAATTTTTTAATCTGATATTAGAACATTTTAAGTTAAATAATTATTAATTAAAAAAAGAGAGGCTCTGCAGCCTCTCTTTTTTTAACATTCTTTTAAATAAATGTTATAATATAGATGATGATAAAATTTGAGGAGTGGTAAAATGAAAGTAAAAAAAGCAGTAATACCCGCAGCAGGTTGGGGGACCAGATTATTACCTGCTACTAAAGCGCAGCCGAAAGAAATGCTGCCAATTGTTGACAAACCTTCAATTCAGTATATTGTAGAAGAAGCTGTTGCAGCAGGAATTGAAGATATTTTGATTATAACCTCAAAAAATAAACAGAGTATAGAAGATCATTTTGATAAATCACAGGCCTTAGAACAGGCTCTAAAAAAACAGGGGAAGACAGAGCTATTAAAAGAAGTACAGGCTATATCCGAAATGATAACTATTCATGCAGTCAGACAAAAAGAACAAAAAGGTTTAGGTCATGCAATTCATTGTGCAAAAAGTTTTGTGGGAGATGAGCCTTTTGCAGTTTTACTTGGTGATGATATTATTCACTCTCAAGAACCGGTAATCAAACAGATGATGGAAGTTTATGAAAAGAAAGAAACAGCAATTTTAGGCTGCAAAACAGTAGCTAAAAAAGATGTTAATAAATATGGAATAATTGACTTTAGTCAAAAAGATGGTGATATTTATAAGGTGGAAGATCTAATAGAAAAACCAGCTCTAGCGGAAGCACCATCAGAACTGGCAATTTTAGGGCGCTATATTATCACCCCTGATATTTTTGAGATAATAGAAAACACTGCTCCCGGTAAAGGTGGAGAAATACAGCTAACTGATGCTTTAAAAACCTTACTGGATCAAAGAGCTGTTTATGGTTATGATTTTGAAGGTAAACGCTATGATGTCGGTAACAAAATGGGCTTTTTAAAAACAACTGTCGAGCTTGCTTTAGCTCGAGAAGATTTAGGAACCGAATTTAAAGAATATTTAAAAGAACTAACTAAAAACTTTTAGCTTTTGATAGTTTTTAATTAAAATTATCTGCAAAACAGATTTAAAACTGATTCAATATTAATTTAGAATTTAGAACTTAGAATTTAAAGAATTCAGCAAAAGTTTTTTCATTAAAATTATCACCAAGCAGCTGCTTTAATTCAAATTTATTCTGTGGTCTTTCTAAGATAATACGGGAAGCTCTTTTGCTGCCGATGCCTGGAACAGCTTCCAGTTCTTTTTTGCTGTATTCATTGACTCTTTTAGGCCATTTGAGAGCAGTAATTGAACGATAACCGTGATCTATAACTTTGACCTGATCAAAAAAGTTATCATCCTGGTCAATAACTGCTGTTAATATCGGGTATGTTCCAAGCTGTCTGCAGTAATTTAAGCTTCCTTTCTTTTTTTCTGAATAAAGATCTTTTAAAATAACACCGGTTGGAAAGACTCTTTTGAGCATCTCTTGATTTATTTCCTGATTTATTTTTTGCTTATATTTTTTAAAATCACCGTGGCTGTATTTTATTTCAGGATAACTGCCCAGGCGAACAACCTGACGGATGTTGATTCTTCTGAGCATTAAATCATCTTTGAGTAATTTTTTCAAAAACTCATAATTATAGGTTAAAGTTTCTTTTCTTTCACCGATTAAGCCGTGCAAAAAGTTTAGTCCCGGCAGCAGTTTGGGAACTCCATTTTCTCTTTTGCCACCTATTTCGTTCATTAGTTTGATAGCCAGGTAATTTTCTTCAGCTGTGCTATCTATATTATTTTTCTTTAAAACCAGTGGATCAGCCGATTCCAGACCAAAGGCAGCTGTATCACCGGGTGTGTTATATTTAGCAATAGTTTCAATTATTTCGGCAGCTTTTTTTGGATGACGGGCTATTTCAGCCGGGTTCATATTATCCATATGCAGCACCTGCAGTTTAGGATCCGCTTTTCGGATTCCCTGATATAGTTCTTTAATCTGAGCTGGATTTAAAATAAAGTTTTCATTTTTGTTTTGAGCACCATAGAGCAGCAGATCTGTCTGGCTGCCCAGTCGGTAGTGGTGAATTCCGGCAGCTGCTAAAGCTTTAACTTCAGCACTGACAGCTTCAGGTTGACGACTGTATGTTAATTTTTTAAGTCTTTCACTGCAGAAAGCACAGTGGCTGGATCTGGGACAGCCTCTAAAAGTTTCTAATTCAGCAATAATATTGGGGTAATTAGGATGTTTTTTTACAAGCTGCGCTCCAGTTAGAGCAAACTTATTGATGTAATCATTTCTTTGATCTGCAGTGATCGTTGTTGACTGCAGCCGCTGATAGAGATCTAAAGCTGCAATTTCTGAAGCAAGAAGATCATAATCATCTTTAAATTTTTCTTTCATTTTTTTAATTAGTGTAATTGGACCAGCTAAAACTTTGGTTGGGTAAAAAACTTTTTGACCGATTTCTTTAATTTCTGCTGCAGAGGCCGGCTGACCTCCTAAATAATGGCCGGGAACTGTGGTGCCGGCAATTAAAATTACTAGATCTAAACTTTCTAATTTTTCTAATTCTTCGTTTTTGTTCTGACGTAATTGATCAATTGTGATATAATTTAAATTAGCAGCCTGAATATCCGCTTCCAGCAGTGCTCCCCAGAGATATCTAACATGTGGAGAAATATAGGGAGGGACTCCCAGGCAGGAAGGTTCATCTAAATAGCCATCGATAATAGTTATTTTCATTTTGCTGTTTTTCATTTTAAAATCCTTTCTAATATGGAATCTATTATAATTTTTATTAATTTTTTAGTTTCAAGTTCTACTACATATATTATAACATAAACTGCTTTTAGTGAAAAAAGAGCTAAATAAATGCTTTTTTAGGCAGGATTTGGCCTTTTAAGATTAAATATATATAAGTAGGTAAAAACTAATTATTTTATTAATGGAGATGAAAACCTTGCAAAAATTAAGAAGATTTTTATATACAAGTTTATTTATTTTTATGGCACTGCTAATTTTAAGCACACCGACAGCTGCTCAATTTTTTCAGTCTAACCTGCTTGATTTTGTTAAAACTGAGGGGATAATTAGTATTCCTATCTTTGCTCCAGCTGAAAAAATAGAAATTGAGGCTGAAGCAGATACTACATTATCTGCAGCAGATAATGAGGATTTGATTTTAAAAGCCGGAGAAAAGTATTTTGTCAGTCAGAATAAAATTAAAATAAGCAGTGAAAATCAGACAGCAGCAGAAGCTTCGCAAACTGGCTGGGGAATTCAGATAATGGCCAGTTCTACTGCCGAAAAGGCCAGAGAATTTAAGACAGAAGCTGCCGGGGATATCGAAGCAGAACTCACAATTTTAGCTGAAGATGGAATGTTTAAGGTTTTGGCCGGTTTTTATGATCAGCGAAGTGAGGCAGAAAAACTGCAGCAGGACTTAAAAGCTTTAGGTTATAATGGCTGGCCTCGGGAATTTGAAACTCCTGCCAAGAAAAAAGAGGCAAAAGCTGAAACAGCAGAGCCTGAAGCTGCAGTTGAAACCGAAAAAGAAGCTGCAGCAGATCAAGATTCTGCTCAACCAGGATTAATTCTTTATAATCAGGCTGGAGAAAAGTTGAGAGAAGCCTATGTCTTTGAGATAGCAGGAGAATTTAAAGCAAATTCTAAAAAGATGCAGGGTAAATTCCAGTTTGGACCATTAGCAAATTCCGTATTATTTTCTTATAAAACAGAATTAGAAGATTTAACTGCCCAGCTGCTGCAGAATTATTTTAGCCCAGAAGCTCCTCTAGAAGCTTTAAAGGCTCAGGCAGTTTTGTACAGGACTTCTATTTTATATCAGCTGGAAACACAGGGGGCAAGACTTGAAAATTTGGATCAATTAGAATTTAACCCTGTAAATCCGGTATTTGAAAAAGCGGCTGCAGCGACGAGATCTGAAGTTTTAATTAAAGATAATGAATTTTATTATAACACAGATTTTTCTCTACAAAGAATTAACAAACCTAAAACAGGCACTGTTGCTTTAGCCCAGGCAGAATATAATTATCAAGAAATAATCAATTATTATTATGAACGCTCAGAAATTGTGAATTTATATGAATTAATTGATAGTGAAGAAAAACTTTCGGCAAGAATAGAGCAGGGCTTATATTTAAAAGAAATAAGGCAGGTTAGCTGGGCTGGCCCCAGATTGATTACAGTGATTGATTATAATTTAGATAATGATAGATTAAGATTAAAACCAGTTTTAGCTCAGGGAATAGTTCCAGGGCGAGAAGATCTGGTTGATTTAATTAAAAAACATAAGGCGATTGCAGGAGTCAATGGTGGTTATTTTCATTACAGCGGCCGCCCACTTGGTTTGCTTTATATCAATGGAGAGCTTGTAAGTGAGCCCCTTTATCAGAGGAGTTCGCTGCTGATTGATCAAAATAATAATATTTCCTTTGCTCAGGTAGACTGGCAGGGTGAGTTATTAATAGAATCACCAGAGCTTAAAATTAATATTGATGGAGTAAATAGGGAAGCTAAAAAAGAAGAAATTATAGTTTTTAATTACTTTTATGGTCCCCGAATGTCTGCTTTAGATAAAGATCATTATGATATTGTGGTTAGAGATAATAGGATCTTAGGCATAGAAAATAAAGAAGGAGTTCAAACAGCTATTCCGCCGGATGGTTTTATAATTAGGTTTTCGGCTCAGCGTTCAGATATTAAAAATCGGATACCAGAACTAAAAGATAAAAAGATTACTTTAAATTATAATTTCAGTCCAAATTTAACTGAAAAGAATATACTACATGCAGTTGGTGGAGGCCCAAGACTTTTAAAAGACGGCAGAATTGATATTAGTGGACAGGAAGAAAATTTTCAAAATGATATTTTAAATGGTCGGTCACCAAGAACTGCTGTTGCTCTGACTGAAGATAATCATCTGCTGTTGTTGACCGTTGATGGCAGACAGTCTGATTTAAGTGTCGGAATGAGTTTAGAAGAGCTGGCCCAGACTTTAAAAGATTTAGGGGCAGTTGAGGCAATCAACTTAGATGGTGGCGGCTCAGCTCGAATGGTTATTAGAGGTTTTACAATGAGTAGTCCAAGTGAAAAGCGATTAATATCTAATGGTGTGGTAGTTGATCATAAAAATAATTAATTTTATATAAATTTTATCTAAAATATTAAATAAAGGAGAAATAAGATGTTAAAAAAATCAATTATACTATTACTTACAGCAGTATTTCTAGTCAGTTCTTTTTCTGCAGCTGGTGCTGCTAATTTAAATTCAGTTACTTATTCTATTTCAGGAGATTCATCAGATATAGACACACTTGAGTTAGAGCCAGAATTTATGTTAAATAACATTCATCCGGCTAAACTTAACTTAGCCTTTGATGGAGATGATTTTTATCTTGGGGCAAATATGGGTTTGAATATGTTTATGGAAGATAACTTCAGAATGGATCTGAATCTGATGCTGACAAATGAGGTTGATGGTCTTGATTTTGGTAAGGCTATTGGTTTAGCAGCAGCTACCCGTGGTGCTGATTTAAGTTTTTTCTGGCAGACTTATTATTTTATAGATGATGACTTAGATGATCATGCTTATTACAAGGGTGGAGTAAATTACAGAATTGGTCCTCGAAGTGATTTAGAAGTAAGTGTAGCTAATCAGTACTGGGATTTAGATAATGATGTAATAAAACTTGGAATCAAATTTAAGCTCTAGGGGGATGACATGGATAATTATCAGGCTGAAGAACTTATACATTATATTAAAAAATTTAAAGATAAAAAAATTATGGTTTTAGGAGATTTAATAGCAGATAAGTTTATTATTGCAGATCCAGAGCGTCTTTCCCGGGAAGCACCTGTTTTGATTTTAAAACATCAGCAGGAAAAAACTCTTCCTGGTGGTGGTGCTAATGCAGCTGCTAATATTGCAAGTCTGGGAGCACAGGTTGATCTGCTGGGAGTTGTAGGAGATGATTTATCGGCAGAGGCCTTAAAAAAAGAACTAAATCAAAGAAATATTATTACAGATGGTGTTTTTAAAGATAAGGGCCGTCCCACTGCTGAAAAAACAAGAATTTTAGCAGGAGGAGATCAGATAGTCAGACAGCAGGTTGTTAGAGTTGATAAGGTTAAAAGTTTTGATATCAGTGCTGAGCTGAGTGGTAAATTAAACAGTTATTTAGAAAAAAATATTGCTGATAGTGATGCGGTATTATTTTCTGATTATGGTAATGGAATTTTCAATCAAAATACAACTTCTCAATTTGTTAAAACTGCTGCAGCAGCTGAAAAATATTCTGCTGTGGACAGTCGTTATCAGCTTCCCCAATTTAAGGGTTCGGTAATTGCTACCCCAAATCTGGAAGAAGCATCTGAAATTTATGGATCTCAATTAAAAAGCCAGGCTGAAGTAGAAAAAGCTGGTCTAAAAATGAGAGCTGATTTAGATTTAAAATATCTTTTAATAACTCAGGGTGGAGCTGGAATGACTCTTTTTGCCCCTGGAGATAAAATAGATCATATACCAGCAGCTAATTTTTCCGAAGTTTTTGATGTAACTGGTGCTGGTGATACAGTAGTTGGTACTTTAATTTTAGCACTTGCTGCCGGAGCATCTGTCGAAATAGCAATTAGAATTGCTAATTATGCTGCCGGAATTGTAGTTCGCAAAAGTGGAGTTGCTGCAGTCACAGCTGCGGAATTAATTGAGGAAGTGAATAAAAATGACAGCTAAAATCATGGAATTAGATGAATTGAAAGCTGAAATTAAAGCAAAAAAAGAGGCAGGAGAATTAATAGTTTTTACTAACGGCTGTTTTGATATTTTACATGTTGGCCATATTCGCTATTTAAAAAAAGCAGCTGCTTTAGGAGATAAATTAGTGCTGGCTGTAAATAGTGACAGTTCTGTTAAGAAGTTAAAAGGAAAAAGTAGACCTTTTGTACCACAGCAGGAAAGGCTTGAAATGCTTGCTGCTCTCGATATGATAGACTATTTAATTCTTTTTTCTGAGATTGACTGTAAGGCTTTGCTGGAGGCAATAAAACCACAAATTTATGTTAAAGGTGGAGATTACAGAATTGAAGATCTCCCAGAAGCAGAAACAGTTTATAGTTATGGTGGGAAAATAGTTTTAATAACAGAAGTTAAAGGTAAATCAACAACTAATATAATAAAAAAGATAAGGCAGAGTAAAGATGAAAAATAGTCAGCTGCATATTCTTATTCTGCTAACCCTCTTACTTTTAGGAGTGACAATGCTGGAGTTGGGAATTTCATTTCAGGATCTAATGAGTTTTTGAGGGGAAACTAGTACCAGGATGGGGGGATACTCTTGTTTAAAGAGAAGGAAGAAGAAGAGATTATAGAAATGGCCCAGGCTGGAAATGACTTTGCAATTGAATATCTGATAGATCAAAATATGGATATAGTCTATGCTAAGGCTAGATTCTTTTTTATCAAAGGCCTGGATCGCGATGATGTAATTCAGGAAGGTAGAGTTGGTTTATATAAAGCAATTAGAGATTTTAAAGAAGATAAAGGTGCTTCATTTAGAGGCTTTTCACAGCTTTGTGTGCACAGACAGCTGGTATCTGCAATCAAAAAAGCAAATAGACAAAAACATATGCCTTTAAATACATCTGCTTCTCTTGATAAAAGTCTTGATTATGGGAATGAAACAGGAAGAACTTTTAATGAAATTTTACCAGATGAAGGCGAAGATTTAGAAAAAAAGTTTATCTGTCAGGAAACCTTAATTACAATTATGGATGAACTTTCAGAAGAGTTGACTGATTTAGAGTGGAATGTATTTATGCTTTATTTAAATAGTCAATCTTATCAAGAAATATCTGATGAACTTGAGATTAATGTAAAAACTGTTGATAACGCTCTCCAGAGAGCCAGGAAAAAGATTGATGATCTTCGTGAGCATTATAATCTCAAAGGAGTTGTTAATTAAAATTGAAAGTACTTGATGTTTTAAAAGATTTACTTTATCCTGAAAAGCCGGTCTGTCTGGCCTGTGGTCGCAAATATGATCATTCAGAAATTGAAGGAATCTGTGACCGCTGTCTTTCCCGCTTTTCATTTATTACAGAATCCTGTCCAATCTGTGGTAGAGAAGTTGTGCCGGCAGCTTTAATTGATGGCCAGCGCTGTCCAGAATGTAAAGAAGAACGGCCACCATATAATTTTGCCCGCAGTGTTTTTACTTATTCAGGTTATGCAAGAGAAGTTTTATTAGAATATAAATATGGGCATCGACCTGATTTAGCCGGGCCTTTTTCTCATATGTTATTTCTTTATTATGATGAATATTTTAAAGATCAGAATATAGATTATTTAATTCCGGTGCCGATGCACGGAGAACGCCGAAATTATCGCGGTTATAATCAGGCAGCAAGATTAGCACAGGAGCTTTCCAAAAAAATTAGAATCGAATATAAAGATGTACTCTTGCGAGTTAAAGACTCACTTCCATTTTATACCCTGACTAAAAAGGCTAGAAAAATGGAAATAGAAGGAGCTTTTGAACTTGAAGCAGATACAGACCCAGCTATTTTTAAAGATAAAAACATCTTAATTATTGATGATATTATTACAACTGGAACAACATCTTCTGAAATATCTCACTTTATTTTAAAAGAAATGGAAGCTGCAAATGTCTACGTACTGACAACAGCATCTGTGCCAGTAAAATTAGAATAATTAAAAAATTAAGCAGGAATTATAACTAATTTGTAGAATAATATAATATACAGAAGTATAATATAATAATAATAGTTGCAAGAGAGGAGTGAGCTTCATGAAAATTATGACTTATGGTAAAAACATTGATGTTACCCCGGCTCTAAAGAGGCACGCAGAGGAGAAGGTGCAGAAGCTGGAGAAATATTTCAATGGAGAACCGATGGAAGTTCAGATCTCAATGGAAGTAGAAAAAGAAAGACATATTGTTGAAGTTACAGCTTTTGTTAAAGGTTTAATCCTCAGAGGTGAAGAATCTTCTGGCGATATGTATGCTTCTATTGATGGTGTAATGGATAAAATTGAGCGTCAGGTTAGAAAATATAAAACTAAAATCCATGATAGATATATCGAGAAAAAACAGGAATACAAAGAAGAATATAAAGAAAAGAGAAAAAAAGAAGTTTTAAATCATCAGTTGGGTAATGATGAGGAAAATATAGATACTGATGTTTTTGAACCTCAAATAGTTAGAACAAAGCGCTTTCCAATGAAGCCGATGAATGTCGAAGAGGCCTGTATGCAGATGGATCTCTTAGACCATGACTTCTTTGTTTTCCATAATGCTGACACAGAAGAAACTAATGTAGTCTATAAGCGTAAAGATGGACATTATGGTTTAATTGAACCTACTTTTGGTTAATAGATTGGAGATTAATTTTCAGTCTTAACTTTTAATAATTATTTAATTGAATAAGCTTGAATTGAGAGGGATGCTCTTAACGGGGTGTCCCTTTTTTACTGCAAACATGAGAAATAATTCACTTGTACCGGGTACAAATATAATAATTCACTTGTACCGGGTACAAAGGCAAATAAATTTATTACTAAAAACTAATGTAATTCTAATCATTAGCTGCCCGCCTTTAATTGAGTTTTAAGGCCTAAGATGATATAATTATTTTGATTGAAAAAATGAAAATGCATTAAATATCGAAAATGAATAAAAATATAATTAAGAGACTATTAAACCTTAACCTTAGGGAGGAAGATAAATGTTTGAGTTCCTCAAGAACTTATTTAAAGATGCAAATGAAAAAGAATTAGAGAAATTAGAGCCGATTGTAGAAGAAATTAACGCCTTAGAGCCTGAGATGCAGGCTTTAAGTGATCAGGAATTAAAGGCTAAGACAGAAGAATTTAAAAATAGATATCAAAATGGTGAAAGCCTGGATCAAATGCTGACAGAGGCTTTTGCTGTTGTACGCGAGGCTTCACAGAGAGCCACTGAAGCTGGGTTTAGGCATTATGATGTACAGCTTTTAGGAGGTATTGTACTCCATCAGGGTAAAATCGCAGAAATGAAAACTGGTGAGGGTAAAACTCTGGCTGCAACTCTACCTGTCTACTTAAATGCTTTAAGCGGTAGAGGTGTGCATGTAGTAACTGTTAATGATTATCTGGCCGAAAGAGATAGTGAGTGGATGGGCCAGATTTATCGCTTTTTAGGAATGTCAGTTGGTGTAATTTTAAGTGGAATGTCTCCGGAAGAAAGGCGTGAAGCTTATAATTGTGATATCACCTATGGTACCAATAACGAGTTTGGCTTTGATTATCTGCGTGATAATATGGCCTATAAAGAAGAAGATTTAGTCCAGCGGGAGTATCACTTTGCAATTTTAGATGAGGTAGACAGTATTTTAATTGATGAGGCACGGACACCATTGATTATTTCAGGACCGGTTCAGGAAAAAAGTTCAGATTATCGAAAATTTAATCGAGTTATCCCTGCTTTAAAACGGGAAGAAGATTATGAGATTGATGAAAAAAATAAACTTGTAACTCTGACTGAAACTGGTGTTAAAAAAGCAGAAAAAAAATTAAATGTAGATAATCTTTATTCAGAAGAAAACTTTAAACTAAACCATCAGTTAAATCAGGCTTTAAAAGCTCATACTTTAATGAAAAAAGATAGAGATTATATAGTTAAAGATGGGGCTGTAAAAATCGTTGATGAATTTACCGGTAGAGTAATGGAAGGACGCCGTTATAGTGAAGGTTTACATCAGGCTATAGAGGCTAAAGAAGGAGTAGAGGTTCAAAAGGGAAGCCAGACCTTTGCAAAGATAACTCTTCAGAACTTCTTTAGAATGTATGATAAACTTTCTGGTATGACAGGTACTGCAGAAACTGAGGAAGAAGAATTTATCAAAATATATGATATGGCTGTTGTTGTTGTACCGACAAATGAGCCAATGATTAGAGATGATAAGTCTGATCTGGTATTTACAAATAAAGAGGCTAAATATAAGGCTGTAATTAAGGAAATAAAAGGAAGATATGAAAAAGGTCAGCCGGTACTTGTTGGTACTGCTGATATAGAAAATTCTGAGATGTTGAGTCGAGAACTTAAAAAAGAAAAAGTACCTCATCAAGTTTTAAATGCCAAAAACCATGAGCGAGAAGCTGATATCATTAAAGATGCCGGTCAGAAAAACAGTATAACAATTGCTACTAATATGGCTGGTCGTGGTACTGATATTGTTTTAGGTGAAGGTGTTGTAGAACTCGGAGGCTTACATGTTTTAGGAACAGAGCGTCACGAAAGTCGTCGGATTGATAATCAGCTGCGGGGACGTGCTGGTCGTCAGGGAGACCCTGGTTCTTCAAGGTTTTATGTTTCTTTAGAAGATGATTTATTAAGACTCTTTGGTTCAGATAAAATTAATGGTATTTTAGATAAATTAGGTGTAGAAGAAGATCAGCCGGTTGAGCATAAATTGATTTCTAATTCTATTGAGCGCGCCCAGCAAAAAGTAGAGGGTCGTAACTTTGATATCAGAAAGGCAATTTTAGAATATGATGATATTTTAAATAAACAGCGTGAGGTTATTTACGAACAGCGTAAAACCCTGCTGACTACAGATCAATTAGAAGAAAAAATTGCTGGAATGCTGGAACAGCTCTTAGATGATGTAATGGAGATGTTTATTTCAGAAGACTTACATCCAGACGAATGGGATTTAGAAGGAATGTTTGAGTATCTTCATGGTATAGGCCTTGCTAAAGAAATAGATGTTGATGATCTAGAAACAATAGCCAAAACTGAAATCAAAGAAAAAATAACTCTGAGTTCCTTAGCTTCCTATGAAGCTAAAAGAGAAAAAGTGGACTCAGATCGCTTCAATAAAATAATTAAATTCCTGTCATTAAGAGTAATAGATCGCAAATGGATGAATCACCTTGATAATATGGATGAACTGCGTCAGGGTATCGGTTTAAGAGCTTATGGTCAGAAAGATCCACTGACAGAATATAAGTTTGAATCCTTTGATATGTTTAATGAACTGACTTCTGCTATTAGAGAAGATATAGTAGAAACTTCCTTTAAAGTTGAGGTGGAAGAAAGAGAAAGAATCCCCAAAGAACAAATTAATCAACAGCAGTTAAATTACTCTTCACCAGAGGCTGCTTTAGAAGGTCAATCAAAGGGCAGCGATAAATCTAATGCTGGCAAGGGAAGTGTGGGTCAACAGACTGTAGTTAAGGAAGAAGAACCGGGACGTAATGATCCCTGTCCCTGTGGCAGTGGCAAAAAATATAAAAAATGTTGTGGGAGATGATTTTATGAATAAAAATTTCAAAGAAAAATTTGAGGAATTAAAGCAGAGGTTTCAGGATTTGAGTGATTTACTTTGACCGCGAAAAACTGCTTCAAAATAAAAAAAGTATAGAGGCTGAGATGGGTGCTGGTGGATTCTGGGATGATAAAGAAAATGCCCGCAAAAAATCACAAAAACTTGATCTGATCAAAAAAAGATTAAAGGTTATTGAAGAGCTGGAAGAAAAATTTGAAGAAGCTGAGGTTTATTTTGAGCTGGCAGCAGAAGAAGATGAAAGTTTAGATAGTGAGTTAAAGCTAACTCTAACAGATCTGGAAAAAGAGCTGGAAAAACTTGAGTTAAAGCTGCGTTTAAATGAACCTTACGATGATCACAATGCAATTGTTTCCATTCATCCAGGTGCTGGTGGAACTGAATCTCAGGACTGGGCACAGATGCTGCTTAGAATGTACAGCCGCTGGGCAGAAACAAATGGCTACGAACTCCAGACCTTAGATTTTAATCCTGGAGAAGAAGCTGGAATTAAAAGTGTAACAATGATGGTTAATGGTGATTATGCTTATGGCTATTTAAAAGGGGAAAAAGGCGTCCATCGTTTAGTCAGGATTTCTCCCTTTGATTCTTCAGGTAGACGACACACATCTTTTGCTTCTGTTGATGTAATGCCGGAGATTGATGATGATATAGAAGTTGATATCAATGAAAATGATTTAAAAATAGATACTTATCGAGCCAGTGGTGCTGGGGGACAGCACGTAAATAAAACGGATTCGGCAGTTCGAATTACTCACCAGCCAACTGGAGTAGTGGTTCAGTGTCAAAATCAGAGATCACAGCATAAAAACAAGGAAACAGCAATGAAAATTTTAGCCTCTAAGCTTCTGGAATTAAAAGAAGAAGCACAGGCAGAAAAGATTGATGAACTTGGCGGAGAACATAAAGAAATTGCCTGGGGCAGCCAGATTCGTTCCTATGTCTTCCATCCTTATAACATGATTAAAGATCACCGAACTGATTTTGAAGAAGGTAATGTAGATAAGGTGATGGATGGATATTTAGATGAATTTATTGAAGCATATTTAAAATATAAAAGTGCAAAATAAATATTTTATAGAAAAGGTGAATTTTTTGAAGAAAATACTGATAGGAATTATTTTAATAACTTTTATTGCAGCCGCTTTCAGCCTGACAGCAAGGATAACTGAGGTCGACCGCAGTTCTGGGGTAGAAATAGTTATGGATGGAGAAAGTTATACAGAACTGAAGTCACTGGCTCCAGAGATAAAGCTGCAGAATTTAAAAGAAAATGGAATCACAGCTTTAGCTGTCTATCAGCAGAGCTTAGATGATTTTATAGAAAGCGGAAGCATTAAAAGATTAGAAGCTCTGGATATTTTTATGGCTGGAGCTGAATTACAAAATAAGCTAAAACAGAGTGGAATAGAGGTTGATCAACTTGATAATGCAGCTGTTTTTGCAGTTTTTAGTGCTTCTCTAAAAAAACAGCTTAATAATTTAGCGCCAGAATTGAGAACAGAATATTCTGCTGAGTTAATTAATGCCGCTGATTATGATCTGCTTTACTTTCCTAACTGGCATGAAAGCCTTGAAGATTTAAGCTTAGGTTATAATTCTAATCAGGTTGAAGAAGCAAAAGAACTTGGACTAAAAATTGTATATAGGAGCGGCAATAAAGTTAATGCTTTTTCTGCTTTAAAGAGTAACCTTGAATTATTAAAGCCAGAATTCTTGATTTTTGATGGTGAAGAAATAACAGGTTATCCGAATAAAATTGATGAGACTGCTTCTTTAATGAGACAATATGATTTAACTTTTGGTAAGGTGGAAGCTTTTATTGCTGCTCAAGCTGGTGCAGAAAAACTGGCTGTTTTAAATGATTATAAAATACTGCGTACTCATAGTATGCAGCAGGATGAAGTGGAACAGGCGGTTGATCGGGAAATAATAAGCCGTTATTTACTTTCAGTTAGAGAAAGAAATGTAAAAATGATTTATCATAAACCATATCTTAAAGGAAATCAGCTGGTTGAAAGAAATCTTAATCTGCTTGCTGCTTTAAGTTCTAAATTGGAAGCTGAAGGCTATAAATTGGGGGATTCTCAAACCGTCAAATATTTTAGTAATTCAAGCTGGTATCTTCTAACAATTTTATTAGGAGTTACTGCTGCTGGAATTTTACTTTTAAATTATTTTAGTGCTTTTAAGTTTTCAATTATACTAAATGGCTTCTTTTTATTATCTGCTGGTGCTGGATTATTTATGCTGCAGCTGGGAAGAGAAATTTTATTAAGACAGATAACTGCCCTTGGCTCAGCAGTGATATTTCCTTCATTAGCAGTGATTATTTTTCTCCTGGAAAAAGATAAAGGGGGAGAAGAACTTGAGGGAGGGTTAAGCTTTTCTTACCTTTTCTTCAATTTTACTGCTGCAGTTTTAACAGCTCTAATAGGCGGGGTATTTGTAAGTGCTGCTTTAAACAGCAGTGATTTCATTTTTAAGATCAGTGATTTTAGAGGGGTTAAAATAGCATTTTTGCTGCCTTTAATTATTATTTCACTTTATTATGTTATTCAACCAGGTAGTAAAAAACTTAAAAAAGAATTACCTAGACTGCTGGAAAGTGTAATTAAAGTTAAACATTTAATTTTAGCAGGTGGCCTGGCTTTAATAGCAATTATTTATATTGGGCGGACAGGCAATTTTCCGCTGCTTCCGGTACCTGCCTGGGAATTAACAGTCCGCAGTTTCTTAGAAAAAATACTTTATGTGAGGCCTAGATTCAAAGAGTTTTTGATCGGTCATCCACTTTTTATTTTTTCTTTATATTTGAGTGCTAAAAAGCGAAAAGAGCTTTATTTTTATCCGTTTTTAATGCTGGCTTCAGTGGGAGTTATTACTACAGTTAATACTTTTTCTCATCTGCATACACCAGTTATAATATCGCTGCTGAGGACTTTCCATTCGTACTGGCTCAGTTTTGTAGTAGCTTTAGTCTTAATTTCTATTTATAAATTATCTAGTCATTTATATAAAAAATATTATTATTTATGGGGTTAAAAAATGAAAAAAATTGTGATTTCTGGTTATTATGGCTTTAATAACCTCGGAGATGAGGCGATTTTAGCTGGTATAACTTCACTATTAAAAAAGAAAAATAATGATTTAAAAATAACTGTATTATCAGCCTCTGCAGCCAAAACAGCTGAATTATATGATGTTAATGCAGTTAGCCGCAATTCAATTCTGGAGATTTTATCAGCACTGGCCGAGGCAGATCTTTTTATTAGTGGTGGTGGTAGTCTGCTGCAGGATGTTACCGGTAATTTTTCTGTTCCTTATTATTTAGGACTTGCCTGGTTGGCTAAAATCCAGGGTACAAAAACTGTTTATTATGCTCAGGGAGCTGGTCCCTTAAATAAAAAATGGAGTCAAAAGTTAACTGCTTTTACTTTAAATAGATTTAATTTATTAGGGGTTAGAGATCGAGGCTCTGAGCAGTTATTAAAAAAAGTTGGAGTCAAGAAAAATATTGAGTTAACAGTGGATCCAGTATTTGGCCTTTATGATTCTTTACATAATAAGCGTCAGAAAATTAAAGGTAAAATAGAAGTTGGGATTTCTGTTAGACCATGGTCAGTGGATTATCTTAACGAATTAGCTGCTGGCTTAAATAAATTTTCTCAAGCTAAAAATATAAAATTTATTTTATTTCCAATGCATCAAGGTTCAGATGAAGAGATTTCTCAGCAATTGAAAAACAAATTAAACTCTGAAGCTGAAATCTATAATTTGCCGGAAGCACCTGAAGAAGCATTAAAAGAATTTTCTCAGCTTGATTTATTTATTGGTGTTCGTTTACATAGTCTAATTTTTGCTCTTTTAAATCAAATCCCTTTGCTTGCTTTAAGTTATGATCCTAAAATTGAGGGGCTAATGTCTGAAATAGATTATTTGCCTTTATTAAAATTAGAAAATCTAAAGGCAGAAGCAGTAGTCAAGAAATTGGAATATATTTTTGCTGAAAAATACAGCCTTCGAAAAAAAATAGCAGAATTTTTGCAGCAGAAAAATACTGAGGCAGAAAATTTTGCTGAGCTTGTTTTAGAGGAGGTTGACTCTTGCGAAAGCTGATAAAAATACTTGATGTAAATATTGATCGGGCTAATATGAAAGAGTCAGTCGAAAGAGTTAGAGAACTGGTGCTTGATAATCAAAAAACGTCTTTAATTGTAACTCCAAATTCGGAAATGATAGCAAGGGCAGCTGAAGATAGTGAACTTGCTAGAATCTTAAATTCTGCTGATCTGGCAACTGCGGATGGGATTGGAGTAGTTATTGCTTCTAAAATTTTAGGCAAAGCACTGGAAGAAAGAGTTGCTGGTTTTGATTTAATCAGCTGTTTATTTAAAGAGTTTGCAGAAGAAGATATTAATTTTTATTTTTTAGGAAGTAAACCTGGTATTGTTGATCAAGCTGTAGATAATTTAAAAAAAGATTATCCAAATTTAAGTATAGCAGGTTATCACCACGGTTACATAGATCGTGCTGGTCAGCAGCAAATTATTGAAGAAATTAATTCAAAGAATATTGATTTACTGCTGGTGGGAATGGGAGTTCCACTGCAGGAAAAATTTTTAGATAATAATTTAAAGAACTTAAATGTTGGAGCTGCAGTAACGGTTGGTGGTAGTTTTGATGTGCTGGCAGGAGAAGTAAATAGAGCACCACTCTGGATGCAGAAAGCTGCTTTAGAATGGTTTTACAGACTACTGCAGGAGCCATCTCGTTTTGGTAGAATGCTTTCACTACCTAAATTTATTTTTTTAGTATTAAAATCTAAATACCAACAATAAGTTTATAAGGCTATAAGGGGGTAAAAATTTTGAATAAAAAAACTATAATTGAGTATCTGGGAATTACAGCAGGGTCTTTTTTAATTGCGCTAGCTTTAACAGTCTTTTTGGTTCCAAATAGAATTGCAGCTGGAGGAGTTAGTGGTTTAGCAACTGTTATTTATTACATAACATCTTTTCCAATTGGAATAACTATGTTAATTATTAATATTCCTCTTTTTCTGGCAGGTCTAAAAATTATGGGAAAGAGTTTTGGAATCAGAACTATTTATGGAATAGCTTCTCTTTCACTTTTTACAGACTTGCTGCAGCCGCATATGACAGCTCTGACTAATGATCTGCTGCTGGCTTCGATTTATGGAGGAGTACTCGGTGGAATTGGTCTGGGATTAGTTTTTCGTTTTCGTGGAACCACAGGGGGAACAGATTTAATTGCATCTTTGATAAATTATTATACAGGTATTTCTGTGGGGGAAGGATTGTTGATTGCAGATGGTATTGTGGTGGCTCTAGCTGGAATATTTTTCAACTTAGAAGTTGCTCTTTATGCAGCTGTCACAATTTTTATTACCTCTCAAACAATAGATGTTATCCAGGAAGGTTTGAACTTTAAAAAAGGATTACTTATTATCTCTGATAAAGCTGAAGAAATTAATCAGATGGTGGTTGATGATTTAAATAGAAGTACGACGGAGTTTGCAGCTAAAGGCGGTTATACAGGAGAAAAAAAGCGGGTGCTGCTCTGTATTATTTCTCGATCTGAAGTTTCAGAAGTGAAAAGGGCGGTAGCTGATATTGATAAAGATGCTTTTGTAATAATTAGTAATGTTCACGAGGTGCTTGGAGAAGGATTTACAGAAATAGTGCATTAAGACTAGAATAAGGCTGAAATTATAATTTTGAGCGGTAAATTTTTTGATTTATACAATTATAGAAAGCAGGTGGCAGATTTGATGAATAAAATTAGAAAAGCTTTTAAGAGCAAACTAATATTTCTTAGTTTAATATTATTAATTTTCTTTTCCTTTACTTTTGTAGTTTCTGCACAGGATGGAGCAGTTGATGGACAAATCCGCGAAGAACAGCAGGCAGGTAATTACACTAAAGCAGATGCTTTTCAGGATGTAATGTTTTTGCTGCAGAACTATTATGTTGAGGATGTTGATTTTGAGACTTTAATTGAAGGTGCCATAGATGGAATGTTAAACAAGGTTGATCGTTATTCATATTTTATGTCTGCTTCAGAATATGAAGAAATGCAGCAGGAATATGAAGGCCATTATGGTGGTATAGGGATTGTAATTACAATGAGAGATAATAAATTGACTATAGTTTCTCCAATTAAAAATACTCCAGGAGAAAAAGCCGGTTTAAGAGCTGGAGATATAATTTCTGCTATTGATGGAGAAGAAACAGCAGAAATGTCACAGATGAAAGCAGTAAATATGATGCGAGGTGAAGAAAATACAGATGTTACTCTGACTATTAAGCGTGGAGATGAAGATCCTTTTGATGTCGAAATAACTCGTAAAGATATTGAAGTTCCTTATGTAGAGACTGAAATGAAAACTGAAGAAATTGGTTATATTTCTCTGTCTCAGTTTATTGAAGATGTGGGAACAGATGTTGAAAAAGCAGTTGCTGATCTAAAAGAGCAGGGTGCGCGTGGTATTATTCTTGATTTAAGAAATAATCCAGGTGGCTTGTTAAATGAATCTGTTAATGTAGCTTCAGTCTTTTTAAACAAGGGTGTAGTAGTTTCAGTCAGACAAAAAGATGAAACTGAAAGAGTTTTAGATGTTAATCAAGATATTGACTCTGACACTCAAATCCCTTTAATTGTGCTAATCAATAAAGGTTCTGCCAGCGCTTCAGAAATCGTTGCCGGGGCTGTGCAGGATTATGATCGAGCTAAGTTAATGGGAACAACTACCTTTGGTAAAGGTGTTGTACAATCAGTGGTACCACTTAAAGATGGTTCTGCTGTAAGTTTAACTACAGCCCGTTATTATACTCCTGATGGAAATTATATTCATGAAAAAGGAATTGAGCCTGATCTAGAAGTGGAGTTAGATTTAGAAGCTGCCCAAGAAGATGGTAGTGATAATCAGCTGGACAAGGCTGTTGAAGAAATGGAAAATATGATTTTTGTTCGAGATTTTCAGGACAAAAAAGCTTCAGGAGAATAAAATTATTTTCAAAAAATAAATTTCCTAATTAGAGAAACCAGCTCTGTCTGGTTTCTTTAATTGTGTTAAGGGGATTTAATATATAAATAATCAAAAAGAGAAAATTATAAACTAAAATAGGGGGATAAAATTGAAAAAAACAAAAAAAGATATTCCAAAACAAGAAAACATTTCATTTATGAACCGTTTATCTGTTAAAGCAATTTTAACTGTAGTGGTAATTTTAATTTTAGCTTTTTCAGTCTTAACTTATTTTATTAGTAATAAAGTTGAGGAAGAAACAACTAATCTTGCTTTAGACAGAAATTTAAAAACTGTTGAGTATATTGACAGTGAGGTAGAAAATCAGTTAAGAGGAACAAGAAAAGTTATTGAAACTCTTGCAACAAATAAGAACATAGTTGAGGGTGACTATGAAGAAAAGAAAATAATTTTCAGCAGAGTGGCTGAATATAATGATCAGTTTAACTATTTGTATTTTAGTACACCTCAGGGAGATCATTATCCTTTTCCTGAAGTTTCTTTACCTTCTGATTATGACCCGAGAGACCGCAGCTGGTATCAAGATGCAAAGTCAAATTCTGAGGTTATCTGGACAGATATATATTTAGATGCTGCAACTGAAGAACTTGTAATTACTATTGCAACACCTGTTTTTATCAATGGTCAGTTTGAGGGAGTTTTAGGTGGAGATGTTAATTTAAACTTTTTAAGTAACCTGGTTAATGATGTCCAGGTTGGGCAGCAGGGCCAATCTTATATTGTTGATCAAAATGGTCAGTACATAGCTCATCCAGAAATTGAAAAAGTTTTAGAAAAAGAGAATATTGATCAAAACTTCAGTTTAAGTTCATTGACAAATAATAATGACCAATATTTCACTTATCAGTTGGAAGATGAAAAAAGGCTAGTATCCTACAGCGAACTGGATGAAATACCAGGATATATAATGGCTGAGGTTCCTGAAAGTGAGATTAAAGAAGCTTCTAATACAATAATCAGTCGTATTATATTTGCTTCTATCATTATATTAGTTGTATTAAGTATTGTTATTTTCATTGCTTTCCGCAAATATATTGTAAGTCCAATTAAAGCTATCTTAGATTTTGCAAATGATATAGCAAATGGAAACCTTAAATCTGAATTGGAAGTTTCTAAAAACAAAGATGAATTTAATCTTTTAATGAAGGCCTTAAATAAAATGAGGGAAAGCCTAATTGAAATAATTTCAGATATTTCAAAGCAGGCTGATCAGGTAGCTGCTTCCAGTCAGGAACTATCAGCAGCTGGAGAACAGGTTGGTGACAGTGCTGAAAATGTTGGCCGCTCTATACAGGATGTAGCTTCTGGGGCAGAAGAACAGTCTGCTCAAATTGATGAAACCGGCAAGGTTTTTGAGAATTTAGAAGAATATTTGATAGAGATTTCTAAGCGGGCAAGTGTTATGAGAGAAGATACTGAAAAAGTTATGAATAATATAGAGTCTGGAACTAAACAAGTTGATATGTCAGTTGATGGAATTAATGAAGTTAAAAAAGATACTGAAGAAGCATCAGCTACTATTAATAAATTAGGTGAGCTTTCTCAGGAAATTGGAGAAATTGTTGAATTAATTAGAGGAATAGCTGATCAAACTAACTTATTAGCTTTAAATGCTGCAATTGAGGCAGCTCGGGCTGGTGAGTCAGGACGTGGATTTTCAGTAGTTGCTGATGAAATCAGACAGTTAGCTGAAGAATCACAAAGTGCGACCGACAATATTTCTAATTTAATTGCTAAGGTTCAGGATAATGTAGAAAATGCAGTTAATAAAATGAATCAAAATAGAAATAAGGTAGATAAGAGTGTAAATAATATTGAAAATACAGGCAAAGTATTTGAAGATATTAAAAATGATTCTGAAGCTGTAGTTGAAGGTATCAACGAAATCAATGGCAAGACTAATAAAGTAGAGGAAAACAGCAGTACAGTTAAAAATTATTTAAAAGAGGTTAATAGTGTAAGTGAGGAAGCTGCTAGTAATGCTGAAGAAGTTGCAGCATCTTCTGAAGAACAGGTTGCTGCTACAGAAGAAATTATTTCTTCTGCTAAAAATATGGCTCAAATTGCAGAAAGCCTGGCTAAATCAATTAATAAATTCGAGTTTTAGATTTAACTTCAGACTTCAGAAGCAACTGTTTATAGATATTTAAATGGTTAACAAAATAATAATAAGCAAGAGGATGAAATAGGTCTGCAAATTAAATTACAGATCATTTCATCCTCTTTTTGATTTCAATAAGGTTTTACAAATAATTTATAATTTCTCCTAGGTCTTTAAATACATAGTCAAAGTATTTTTCATTATCTTTCAAATCTTTTAGATCCTCTCGTTTAGTTTCTCCGCTTAATACTAAAACCCCGGTAATATCTGTATCATAAGCCATTTTCATATCTGTATATAAACGATCTCCAATCATGGCTAGTTCTGATTTCTTTAAATTAAATCTTTTCAAAATGAATTCTACAGTAAGTTTAGAAGGTTTTCCAATAATTAGAGGCCTTTTGCCGGTCGATGCTGCCAGCAGCTCTATCATAGAACCGGTATCTGGCTGTGTTTTGCCACCTCTTAAAGGACAGACCAGATCAGGATGAGTTGCTACATAATTTACACCTGATAATATTAATTGATGTGCATCCCAAAGTTTTTTATAGCTTAAAGTTTTATCAAATCCTAAGACTACATAATCAACATTTTCTGGTTTTTCTCTTATATTTTCTTCTTCGTTTATAATTTGATGGCCAAAATGCTCCATTTCTTTTTTTAAAGAATCTGTTCCTAATAGATAAATTCTTTTTCCTTTTTTTGGGCCTTGATCTGCCAGGTAAGCAGCAGTAGTTTCCCCAGAATTAATTATTTTTTCAGGTGGCAGATTAATCTGCATTTTTGAAAGTTTTTGCTGATAATCATTTCTGTTTTTAGACGAATTATTTGTCAGCAGTATGTAATCTCTATCTGTTTCTTCAAGTTTATCTAAAAAGGCAAGAGTTTTTGAAAGTATTTTGTCTTCAAGATAAATTGTTCCATCCATGTCTAATATAAAAAAATTAATATCTTTTAAATCACTCATCAGCTTCTCCTTTCAAGTGCTGTATTCATTGACCCGTCTCGGGGCAAGCCCACGAGATTTGCGAGCAGACTTTCACTCTATCACTGCTTTAATTATAAGAAGAGAGCCCAGCTTAAACAGCTCAGGCCCTCTTTTTGAGCTTCTAACATTTATCTTTTAAATATTATTGGTAATTCTAATTACCAAAGAGCTCTGTATAATCTTCCAGTACACTATCAGCCTGATTATCAGCTTTGTCTAAAGCTTCGTCAGCTGAAGAAACTCCTGTAAAAGCTTCTTCGACAGCTGTATCAACTATATCTCTAATTTCTACGAAGTTACCTAAAAGCACACCATTGGCGGCTGGAGACTGAACTCCACTTAATACCTGTAGGAAGGCAGTTAAGTAATTAGGATTGTCGCTAAACCAGCGGTTATCCATCAGAGTTTTAACAGCTGCATTTGTAGCAGGGAAATAGCCTGTGTCTTTGTGCCACTGAATTGTAACATCAGTTGAACTCAGATATTTAAAGAATTCTACTACTGCATCATATTCGGCATCACTGTGGCCCTGCATTACCCAGAGGGAGGCACCACCAATAACTGAGTTACCAATTCCATAACCTTCAAAACGAGGTAGGAAAGTAGTGCCGACTTCAAAATCAGCAGATTCAATAATAGAACTTAGAGAGGAAGTTGATTGAATTAACATTGCAACTTCACCGGCTAAGAAATCCTGGTTGGCTGAATATTCACGACCACCATAGGCGATTACATCTTGTTCTACCATATCTGTCCAGCTTCCCAGAACCATTTTA
>JBNJFG010000022.1:27294-31712 GCA_051746665.1 Bacillota bacterium | reverse complement strand
TAAGTTATAATCTTTTTTTAAGCTCAGTCCCGGCTAAAAAGGCTGTAGAAAAAGCTGCTTGAAGATTATAACCACCCGTATCGCCGTCTATATCTAAAACTTCTCCGGCAGCAAAAAAATTATTAATTATTCTGGATTCCATAGTTTGGGGGTTAATTTCTTTAAGGTCAATTCCGCCTTTTGTTACCATAGATTGATTAAAATCTGCTAAACTTTTAATTTCAAATTTTAAACTTGAAAATAATTCAATAATTTCTTTTCTTTGATCCTTTCTTAAATGAGCAGCATTCTGGCTGCCATCAATATCTGCAATTTCAAGTATTTTTTCAATTAACCTCTGTGCCAGCGGATATTTGATTAAAAGATTGAGTAAATTCAATTTTCCCTCTCTTTCAATTCTTTTTAAGAGATTTTTTTCTAATTCCTCTTCACTGTATTTAAGCAGTTTAATTTTTAAAAAGTCACCTTTTTTCATATATCGGGAATAGTTTATTATACCTGGTCCAGAAAGACCACGGTGGGTCAAAAGCAGATCACCAGACCAGCTTTTAAGTAATTGATCATCTCGCCAAAGAGAAATTTCTTTATTTCTTAAAGAAATACCACTTAACATTTTAAATTGATAATCTTTAATAACTACAGGTGCCAGTGCGGGTCGAGGCTCAATAATTTTATGTCCTAAGTTTTTAGCAATCTTAAAACCATCACCTGTTGAGCCAGTTTTAGGAAAAGATTTGCCACCTGCTGCAAGTAAAAAATATTTACTTTTATAAACTTGAGCTGCACTTTTAACTGAAAAAATTCTATCTTTATGCTTAACTTCTTTTACAGCAGTATTATATATAATTTCAATTTTTCTAGTTTTAGATTCGTTTATTAAAATATCCAAAATATCTGAAGCCTGATTTGATTCAGGGAATATTTTTCCACCTCTAGCTTTTCTAAACTTAATTCCTCTATCTTTAAAAAAATGCATTAGTTTTTGATTATCAAAAGTATAAAGTGGGCCCATCAGAAAATTATAGTTTTCTCCGTAATGATCGAAAAATTGTGAAATATCACCTGAATGAGTTAAATTACACTGCCCAGATCCGCTGATTAAAAGTTTTTTGCCAGCACTAGAGTTCTTTTCTAGAATTACAATTTTTTTGTTTTGATTATTTTTTGCAGCTTGAATAGCAGAAAAAAGTCCTGCTGGCCCAGCACCTAAAATTATTAAATCAGCTTTCATAGTTGTTTTCTTCCTTTCATTTTATAAATTAAATAAGTGGATCTTACATATATATTTTTAATTTTGTGCTAAATTAGTTTAAAAACAGAAAAAGCCATTCAATTAAGAATGACTTTAAGTTCCAGTATAACTAATAATATGTAAAAACTGGTGCCGAAGGTGGGACTCGAACCCACACATCCGTGAGGATAACGGATTTTGAATCCGTCGCGTCTGCCAATTCCACCACTTCGGCATCAACATTAACTATTTTAACATAGAAAAATATGAAAAGCAAGAGGCTCTTCGTTATTTATTTGAAACTAAAACAACCCCTGATTGGGGTTGTGATCATTACAAAGGAGTCAAAAAATTTAGATGCCACATTTTGATAGCTGCAAGAATCGAGGTCGAGAAAATCAATTTCAAAATTTGAAATGTAAAATTAAAACTAAAAAATAATTTAATTTTTAGTGGTTAATCCTGGACATAATTGGAAAACGGATTAAATAAGCAATAAGCAGGTAGATAGAAGTAGTGAAAAATCCTGTTAAATAATGGAAATCAAATTGGTGACTAAGATAGATATTTGCTGTAATAGCCAAGATGATTAAAGATACAGATGGTATTAAAATTGATAAATTTTCAATTAAAGTTGGCTGATAGTTACTTTTTATTTTCGTTTTAAAATTAAATTCTGATTCTTTAAGATCTTTAAAAATAATAATCCATAATATCTTTAACGAATAAGCAACTGTCAAAACACTTCCTAAATGCAATAAAAATTCAAACATCGGAATTGAACTCAGAGAATATTTTATTAAATGTTTGCTATTATAACCAATGAAAAATGGAAATGCCATTAAAGAAAAAAATGAAAGTATAGTACTAAATGCATTTATTTTTTGTCTTAATTCACAACGTTTGAAATCAAAAATAGAAGTAGAATCAAATTCTTTAATCCAATTCCCAGCACCATTAAATAGAGTAGATTTAGCAAAAGCATGAGCAATAATATGTAAAACAGCCCCATAATACCCATAAATGTTACCACTGCCGATCGCAAGGGTAATAAAACCAAATTGGCTGATAGAACTATATGCTAAAACTAATTTATAATTTTTTTCCTCAAGAGCTTTGATTCCTCCATAATAGATCATAATTATACCTAAATAAAGCAAAAATCTATTACCTTCAGTTATAATTCTTAAAAGAGTAATATATCCTAATTTTGCAACCAATCCAGAAGAAAGAGCACAAAATCCAGCAGATGATTTTTTATAGATATAAGGAAGCCAGCTGTGAAGTCCAATAATTGCACTTTTAACGCCTAATGCTATAATAAACATTATCTGCAGCCATAGTTCATTGACTGCTCCAATATATTGATATCCATTTGTATAGGCAGTTAAAACTGTTAAAATTAAGAAACTGCCACCTATAAATTGGATTACAAAATATTCCCAGGCTATATTTTTATCATCCCAGGCAAGCATAAGAGAAGTAGTTAATGTAGCAAGTTCCCAACCAATCATAAAAATAAACCAATTTTTTGTAGTAATAACAAGACTAAAACTAATAACAAAGAAAAAGGCTAGCGATAAAAATAATAATCTATGTTGATCAATTTTTCTCCAGCTAGAAAGCAGAGTAAAAAGAGTGATTAGTAATCCTGTGCTTAAAAATAAAAGATTTATATTATTAAAGATAAAGTTCATAGATATGAATTCTGGCATTTAATTACCTCCTTTTTCAAATTATATCATAAGTCTTGATTTACTAAAAGAAAATTAATTCTCGCAGGAGTCAGAAAAATTTGACAAATAAGAATAAGAATGATATATTTAAATCACTGAGTATTCTAAACTAGGTACACATACTCAGGTTAAATTTAGGAGGAAGATATTAATATGGTTTACACAGGAAAAGTAAAGTGGTTTGATGAGAAAAAGGGTTATGGATTTATTGAAAGAGAAGATGGTGACGATGTATTTGTACATTTCTCTGCTCTTCAGCAGGAAGGTTTTAAAACCTTAGAAGAAGGTCAGGAAGTTGAGTTTGAAATTGTTGAAGGAGATCGTGGACCTCAAGCAGAGAATGTTGACCTTATATAATTTTAATATGATTATGTAAAACTGCCCTGACTATTAATTTAGTCGGGGCTTTTTTGTGTTTAATTTTAAATAAAAATATAATAATTGGTTGATTTTTATTATTAATAAAGATAAAATTATATACTAGAATAGCAACATTAAAATATAAATATGTTGGAGGTAATTTTTTATGGATTTTAAAATAATAGTTGATAGCTGTTGTGATTTAACGGATGAAATAAAAGAAAGGTTTAATATTTCAACAGCACCACTTTCAATAGATGTTGGTGATCAGCATTTTATTGATGATGAAACTCTTGATAGAGAGGGACTTTTAAATGCAATGAGGAGCAGCAGTGAGGCTCCCAAAACTGCTAGTCCTGGCCCTAATCCATTTTTAGATATATATAGAAAATATGAAAATTCATTTGTGGTAACTCTTTCAAAAGAATTAAGTGCATCTTATCAAAATGCTGTACTGGCGAAAGAATTATTAAAAGAAGAAGCAGCAGATAAATTTGTAAAAGTTTTTAATTCTTTTAGTGCTTCTGTAGGAGAAACTATGATTGCCTATAAGTTGGGTGAATTAATTGAGGCTGGTTTAAATAGGGATGAAATTATAGAAAAAACAGAAAATTATATTGATGAAATGCAAACTTTATTTGTATTAGATTCGCTTGATAATTTAATTAAAGCTGGTAGAATGGGAAAATTAAAGGGGAAGATTGCTTCTTTTTTTAATATTAAGCCAGTTTTAGCAGGCACTTCAGAAGGAACTATAACGCTTATAGATAAAGCACGGGGCAGTAAGAAAGCAATTAGGAAGCTGGTTGATAAAATTGGAGAAAGAGGAGAAAATTTAGAAGAAAAAGTTCTGGGTATTGCTCACTGTAATGCTTTAGAAAAAGCAGAATATATCAAGCAAAAAGCTGCAGAAGAATATAACTTCAGAGAGATTATTATTGTAGAAACAGCAGGAATTAGTACAGTTTATGCTAATGAAGGTGGAATAGTACTAGCATTTTAATAAATGCCGGTGTAGCTCAACTGGCAGAGCAGTAGTATCGTAAACTAAAGGCTGCAGGTTCAAATCCTGTCACCGGCTCCAATTATTT
>JBNJFG010000022.1:0-27194 GCA_051746665.1 Bacillota bacterium | reverse complement strand
TAGCATTTTAATAAATGCCGGTGTAGCTCAACTGGCAGAGCAGTAGTATCGTAAACTAAAGGCTGCAGGTTCAAATCCTGTCACCGGCTCCAATTATTTGATGAAAATTATGTAAATTTAATATTTAATAAAAATCGAAATTTTAATAAAACATTAATTAAATAAAGTGAAAAAATATATTTAGAGCTCTATCAGAAATAAAATTCTAATAGAGCTTTATTTTATATTATTAAATTCTAAGCTTTCCATGCTTCAACAAATTTAGTTAATCCCTGCAGAAAAAAACCACCTGCTACCCAGTAATAGACTAATTCTGGATTAGAAATTATTAGCATTCCAACGATAACATAGATTAAACCTGAAAAAATCAGAGTAATTTTACTAGTTTTATTTGCTCCTTCTGCCAATTTGTCCACCCCCGATATTAAAACATTATAATTATAATGCTTTAGTATTTTATTTTTGGGATTAAATTCTTCAAGGTGAGGTTTTAAATCTTTCCAAAAGTCTGGAAAAAATATTATATTCATAAAAACCCCGCCTAACAATAAACTTAATAAATAAGTAGTACTGTGCCAATAATCTCCCCAACTTAATAATAAACCAATTTCATCCATAAAAAGTCCTAAACCAATACCGTACATTAGTGCATTATCCTTCTGATCTATAAATCCTGTTTTAGTTATAGAAAACCAGCCAGCTAAAGCTATTAAAACTATCCCAATATATAAATGATGGATATGATACCCAAAAAGTATAATATTTGTGCCAATATAAAATTGGAGATCACCTGTCTTGGCAGCAGTTGAAGCTGAACTTCCAGCAGATCCAGCAATTATAACAGCTAATCTAATAAATAGGAATGTTAAAAGATAAGAACTACTTATAATAAATGGAATAGAATTATCTTTTTCAGTATTTCTTTTATTATTATTTTCTTTAGTAGTGATAGCATCACCTCCAATTATTTTAAGTATAAGAAACTCTATATTTTATTGCAAGCATATAGATAAAATAAATAAGTTAATTCACCAGCAGTATTAATAATTTTTAAAAAATAATTGAATTATTGTTAATAAAAGAGGCTGTAGTGTTAAGTTAAAGATAATCGGCTCAAATCAAAAATGATGAAGCGGGTTCTAGCTTTATTTAGCTTGACAATCTCCTATAGAAAGTTATAAAATCTATAATAGACCTTAAAATTATTGGAGTGATTTTTGTGAGTGATTTATTAATTATGACACCCGGTCCAACTGAAGTCAGCGAAGAAGTTAGACGGGCAATGAGTAAAAAAATTACCAACCCAGATCTTGATCCTGAATTTTTTGAATTTTATCTTGATGTCAGTTCAAAACTACAGCAGGTAATGAAAACCAAAAATGATGTGATTATTATGAGTGGAGAGGGAATTTTAGGACTAGAATCTGCCTGTGCTTCTTTAATTGAGCCTGGGGATAAGGTTTTAGTTTTAGATAATGGAATTTTTGGTAGAGGATTTGCTGATTTTGCTGACTTATATGGAGCAGATGTTACAAAATGGGAATTTCCATATGATAAAGAAATTAATATAGATGAATTGGAATCAAAGTTGGCAGCAGAAAATGATTTTAAATTTGCTACTTTTGTTCACTGTGAAACTCCTACTGGAATTATAAATAATGCTGGTGGAATTACTAATTTATTAAATAAATATAATATATTATCTGTTGTAGATTCAGTTTCTGCAATCGGAGGGGTACCTATAGAAGTAGATAAGTGGGGTATTGATATTATTCTTGGAGGCTCTCAAAAATGCCTGTCAGTTCCTCCAGGACTAACTTTTATGAGTGTTAGTGATGCAGCCTGGAATGCAGTTAATAATAGAGAAACTGTAGTTAGAGGTTATTATACAAATTTACAGCTCTGGCAGAATTGGTATGAGGAAAAATACTTTCCCTATACTCAGGCAATTAGTGATATATATGCTTTGGATGCTGCATTAGATAAATGGCTGGCAGATGAAGAAATTTTTGAGAGACATAATAAAATAGCATCAGCAGTAAGAAAAGCAATTAATGAATCTAATCTTAAATTATATGCTGAAAATGGATATTCTGATACAGTAACTGCAATAGAGATTCCGGAGACTATAGAATATCAGGAATTAAATCAGCTGATGACAGAAAGTTATAATGTAATGATTGCAGCTTCATTAGGTGAATTTGAAAATAAGCTAATTAGAATTGGGCACATGGGCGAAAATTGTTATGAAGAAAAATTATATAGAACTTTAAAAGCTTTTGATCATAGTTTAAGAGATTTAGGATTTAACTTAAATGCAGAACTACATAAAATATTTATAAATGAAATGAATTAAATTAAGGGGATGGAGCTCCCCATTGAGTACTGTTAATTTGACAGATGATGGCTCCTATCTTTTAGGGATTTCCCTATTTAGATAGGAGTCTTTTTTTATAATATATTAGTATTAATATATTGTTGACTAATACAAAAAACTCTATTTTCATCAAATATAGAAGAATAATTTCACAAAATAATAAAGGAGAGATGACATTGGCTTTAAGTTTAGCATTAATTATTTTATTTGCATTATTATTTGGGAGATTTTTTAATAAGATTAAGCTTCCAGCTTTATTGGGTATGTTGTTAATTGGTATTTTATTGGGACCATATGTATTTGATTTAATCAGTCAAGATATTTTAAATATTTCTTCTGATTTGAGAATGATTGCATTAATAGTAATTCTGATTAGAGCTGGTTTAGGAATAGAAAAAGAAACATTAAAAAAAGTAGGTATACCTGCGGTTAAGTTAAGTTTTATTCCTGGGCTTATGGAAGGTGCAGCTGTTATTTTAGCAGCAATTTATTTATTGAAGTTTCCATTTATTGAGGCAGGGATTTTAGCGTTTATTATAGCAGCAGTTTCACCAGCAGTTGTAGTTCCCCAGATGTTAGCCCTTATTGACAAGAAAAAAGGTGCCAAAAAAGGAGTTCCCACTTTAATTTTAACCGGCGCTTCAGTTGATGATGTGGTAGCAATCACTATTTTTTCAGCTTTTTTAAGTGTTTATGGCGGAAAACAAATTAATATTATAAGACAAATATTAAATGTGCCACTTGCAATTGTATTGGGTATTATGCTGGGAACAGTTATTGCATTATTTCTAATTTACATTTTCAAAAAATATCATATTCGGGATACTAAAAAAGCATTATTACTTTTGAGTTTTGGTATTTTAATGAACTCTTTAGAACATCTTTTAAATGGAATTGTTCCTGTAGCAACTTTGCTTGGAATAATGGTTATCGGATTTGTAATTCAGGAGCGTTACTCAATACTAGGTCGAAGACTATCTTCAAAATTTAATAAAATATGGATTTTTGCAGAAATGATGTTGTTTGTTTTAATTGGTGCAGAAGTAAATATTCATTTAGCTTTTGAATCAGGATTGATAGGATTAGTTATTATAATAATTGGATTAAGCGCAAGATCAATAGGTGTTTTAATGTCTTTAGCAGGAACAAATCTTAATTTAAAAGAAAAATCTTTTTGTGTTTTAGCTTATACTCCTAAGGCTACAGTACAGGCTGCAATTGGGGCAATTCCGTTAGCAGCAGGTGTGGCTTCAGGTGAATTAATACTTGCTCTTGCTGTTTTATCGATTATTGTCACAGCTCCTTTAGGAGCAATAGCAATTAAAACAGCCGGTAATCATTGGTTAAGCGATGACTCTTAGAATTAAATTAATTCACGATTTGTGATTTGACTCACTGATCACTTATGAACTTTTGATTATAATGATTATATAATGTAAACTATACTCAAAGAATAAGATCAGGGGGTTAACTTATGATAGCAGTATTTATCAATATATCTGCTTTGTTTTTATTGATAATATCTTTTTTAAAAGACAAAGAAAAATCAAAAAAAGCTTTAAAAATAGCTATGTTTAAGGGATTAAAACTGGCACCGCAACTTATTTTTTTGGTTGCAATAATTGGTATTATTTTTGCTTTTTTACCCCCGGAGCTGATCAAAAGATTTTTAGGAGGAGATTTTTCTTTAATTCAAGTTGGAGCAGCAGCTTTATTTGGAGCAATAATGATGATTCCGAGTTTAATAGCTCTTCCTTTAGCGGGTTCTCTAATCGATGCAGGTGCTTCTTATACACCAGTGGCTGCTTTTATCACAACATTAACAATGGTAGGATTTGTTACTATTCCTATTGAAATAGAAGAACTTGGTAAAGAGATAACATTTTATCGAAATGGACTGGCTTTAATTTTTGCAATATTAATTTCCTTTATGATTGGGGTGTTTATGTAGTGGCAGCAGAAAATATTAAAAAGACTTTTAAAACTTTATTTTTGTGGGCAATTATTTTAACAATTTTTAGATATTTTTTTCCAGATCGATTTCCAACAGCTGTTTCTATGTCATCGAGATATCTAAAGGAAATGGTACTTGTTTTTCCAGCAATACTTGTAATAATGGGATTGGCTGATCTGTGGATACCATCAACTCTAGTTGAAAAACATTTAGGACATCAATCTTCTTTTAAAGGTAAATTTTTAGCAGTGTTTTTAGGAACTTTGCCAACAGGACCAATGTATATAGCTTTTCCAATTGCTGCAGAACTTTTACGTAAAAAAGCAAGTTTATCGAATGTAATAATATTTTTAGGTGTCTGGGCTTCACTTAAAGTTCCACAGTTAGGAGTTGAAATCCAATTTATTGGCTTAAAGTTCTCTGCTCTCAGATTTATTTTCACCTTGACTTCAATTTTTATTATTGGAATCCTGATGGAAAAAATAATAGTTAAAAAAAATGAATACTAAACTTAAAAAACATACAAACACTAGTTATTTAAATGCTCAGAAGCCATAACTGAGCATTTTTGTGTTATTAAACAAAAAAGTAGACATAATTTATAGACAGTTAACAAAGACAAAAACTTTGTATCAAGTTATAATAATAATTGCAATATATTTTTTTATATTCAATTGTGAAAGAAATAGCATTCATTATAAGGAGGATATTAAGTGCAATTAAGTGAAAAATTGGTCAAAGAAATCAATGAGATTATTGACGACTGTTTAGCGGATGAAGAGCCTTACTGTCAGTCAAGATGCCCCCTAAACATAGATGTACAGGGATATGTTACTTTAATAGGGGAAGGTAAATATCGAGAAGCTCTAGAGCTCATCAGAGAAAGCACTCCGTTTCCAGGAATTTTAGGAAGAGTTTGTGCCCACCCTTGTGAAGAAGAATGCAAACGTGGGGAAATTGAAGCAGCACTTTCAATTAAGAATCTAAAACGTTTTGCTGCAGATATGGCAGATGATCCTAAAAAATGGGATTTATCTACAGCTCCTGCAACAGGGAAAAAGGTTGCAATTATTGGAGCGGGTCCAGCTGGTGCTACAGCTGCCTATGATTTACAGAAAAAAGGTCATCAGGTAGAAATATTTGAATCGCTGCCAGTAGTTGGTGGTATGTTGAGAGTAGGTATTCCAGCATATAGATTACCTGAAGCTGTAATAGATCAAGAATACAGCATTTTAGAAAAATTAGGTGTTAACATTCATCTAAACACGGAAATTGGTAAAGATGTTCAATTTGATGCTTTAAAAGCTGATTATGATGCAGTATTTGTAGCTGTAGGTGCTCATAATGCAGTTATGATTCCAGTTGAAGGTTCAGACCTTGAAGGAGTATTAGAGGGAGCAGAATTTTTAAGAAAAGCTGGTCTGAATGAGAAAATTGAAATTGGTAAAAAAGTTGTAGTTATTGGTGGTGGAAATGTGGCGATGGATGTTGCCAGAACTGCCTGGAGAGTAGGAGCAGAAGAAATACATGTAGCCTGTCTTGAATGCAGAAATGAAATGCCAGCACATTCCTGGGAAATAGAAGATGCTGAAGAAGAAGGAATAATAATGCATCCCGGCTGGGGACCTCAAAAAATTGAGGGAGATAAAAAAGTAAAATCTATGACTTTTAAAGAATGTACCCAAGTATTTGATGAAGATGGGAATTTTAATCCTGATTATTGTGAAGATAATTTGAAGACTATAGAAGCAGATAATGTGATTTTTGCAATTGGTCAAAGATCTGATACCTCATTTATTAATGATGATTTAAGTGTTAATGAAGTTGATCAAATCACCCTGCAGTCAGAAGCAGAAAATGTTTTTAGTGGTGGAGACTGTATTGGTAAACCATTATTAGCAGTAGAAGCAATGTCTCATGGTAAAAAGGCTGCCAAATCTATTAATCGTTATTTAAATAATGAAGATCTTAAAAAGGATCGTGAAAGAGAAGGCGCTTATGAAAGCAAACTTGAAAAAGAATTAACTGGAGAAGAACCAGTTCGCAGAAGAATAGACATGAGGATGCTCGATCTTGAAGAAAGAAAAAATAATTTTAAAGAAGTTGAATTAGGATTTAATGCTGCAGAAGCTAAAGGCGAATCACTTCGCTGTTTGGAATGTGAATGTAAAGAATGTATGAAAGAATGTATTATGTTAGATCAATATAGTGATTCACCAAAAGAATTATTTGAAAGAGTTAAAAAAGATGAAGTTGATCCATTAGTATATTTTTCATGTAATATGTGCAGCCAGTGTACTATTGTCTGTCCAAATGAATTTGAAATAAAAGATAAATTTATGCAGTTGAGAAAGATACTTGTTAAAGAAAATAATGGAGAATCACCTATCAAAGGACATAATGCAATTAAATGGCATCAGAGATTAGGTTTTTCAAAATTATTTACAACAACTCAGGCTGCATCTGAGGAGGATTCTAAATAATGGCAAAAACAAAAAGAGTATTTATTCCAGGGTGTAGTTTATCTTCATATAGACCTGAGTTAGTGGAGGAAGTTATTAAATATTTAAAAGGAAAATTACCAGGTACAGGTGCAATTTTGAAATGCTGTGGTAAACCAACAAAGGCTTTAGGCCAGTATGATAAATTTAAAGAACGTTATTCCGGTCTGCAGTCAGAAATAGATAAGTTGGGTGCAGATGAGATAATTGTAGCCTGTCAGTCATGTTTTCTAACAATGTCAGCTAATAGTCCTGAACAAAAAGTTAGATCTCTCTGGGAACTAATGCCTGAAATTGGTATGCCTGAAGGAACAGTTGACAAGGCTAAAGAGAGCGATTTAACGCTAGGTGTTCATGATTCCTGTTCTACTAGAGATAGAGAAGATATCCATAATGGAATTAGATGGATTTTAGATCAGTTAGGTTATAATATTGAAGAACCACCTCACACTAAGGAAAATACAAGATGTTGTGGTTTTGGAGGTATGGTAGTACCTGCTAATCCAGATTTAGCTCAAAAAGTAATGGATAGAAGAACAGCTGAATTTGAGTCTGAGCATTTAGTAACATACTGTGCTGCCTGTCGTGCTTCTATGACAAAGGGTGGTAAGAAAGCAGTTCATATTTTAGATTTAATATTCGGTCCTGTCTGGACCTCAGATTCTGATTTTCCTGGCCTTGAAACACCAATGGAAAGCTGGGTTAATAGATATAAAACCAAGAAGAAAATGCAGAATGTTTTATCATAAAAAAGGGAGTTGTTATTAAATGGCTAAGAAAAAAAACAAAAAGAAATTAATTATTACTTTGATTGCTGTTGCCATAGCAGCATATGCAATACATCATTTTGGATTGGCAAAATATTTTAGTCGTGAGAATTTAGACATATTACAGAACTGGATTAAAGACTTTGGTATAATGGCACCTATAATTTATATTGGTTTATGGATAGCAGCCTGTGTATTTTTCCTGCCTGGATTACCAGTTGCAATTCTAGGTGGACTTGTATTTGATCCCTTACTTGCTATTATTTATGCTTCTCTGGGTTCTACACTTGGGGCTACAGCAGCATTTTTAATTGGCCGATATGCTGCACGAGATTTAGTTGAAGGCTGGAAGAAAAACAATAAACATGTTCAAAAAATTGATGATGGTGTAAAGAAAAATGGATGGAGAATGCTTTTATTAACCCGATCTGTACCTGTTTTCCCATTTAATTTACAGAATTATGTTTATGGATTAACAGATATTAGTTTAGGTATGTATTTCTTTGTATCCTGGGTTACTATGATTCCTGGTACTGTAGCTTATGTATTAATGGCATCAGCTCTTGCAAGTGGAGAAAGCCCAATGCAAATTCTGATATATATTGCTATTGCGGGTGTCTTAATTGTTCTTCTTTCCTTGATACCTAAATTTATTCAAAAATCAGATATGGTAGAAGATGTTGAGGTAGATTAAAAATAAAAACTATATTTAATAATAATAAATAATTGAGTTAAAATAATAGGCCTATTTTCGAAAATAGGCCTATTATTTATTGATTTTTTTTGAAAAAATAGTATCATATATAGTATAGTCAAAAAATTTAAAATTAGTTATTAAAATAATATGTTAAAAAGGGAGGTAAAAATTAGAATTTATTCTAATTTTATTTTATGAGCAGAAAAAAAATTATGACATTTTTCATTATACTTTTAATTGGACTTACAATACTTAGTGCCTGCAGCTCTGAACAAAAACAAGAGCAAATAGATTTACTTGAAGCAGATTGGTCTAAAATTGAAGAAATTGCTCAGGGCAAAACACTTAATTTGTATATGTGGGGTGGAGATGAGAGAATAAATCAGTGGATTGATAATTATGCTGCTGATCGACTTCAAGAATTATATAATATAGAGTTGAATAGGGTCCCTATGGGTCCAGATGATTATTTAAATCAATTACTTGCAGAAAAACAGGCTGGTTTAGAAGAAGGTAGTATTGATTTAGTCTGGATAAATGGTGAGAATTTCAAAGTAGCATTAGAAAATAATCTTTTATATGGACCTTTTGTAGATCAAATACCAAACTATCATAAATATATGGACACTGATTCCTTGGAAATAACCACTGATTTTGGTTATCCTACTGAAGGATATGAACTTCCCTGGGGTAAAGCTCAATTTACATTCACATATGATAAAGCTAGAACTGAAAGTCATCCTTATACTTTTCAAGAATTGGAAAATTGGATTAAAGCTAACCCTGGTAAATTTACGTATCCTGCACCACCTGATTTTACGGGAAGTACATTTATTAGACATATCATTTATGAAAAAACAGGTGGTTATGAGCAGTATCATACTTTAGAAAATGATGCTGAATTTAGAGAAAAAATTAGACCGGCTCTTGAATATCTAAGAGATTTAAAAAAATATCTCTGGCGTGATGGAGAAACATATCCTGCTTCTACAGCTCAGTTAAATAATATGTTTGCTGATGGAGAGTTAATGGCTACTATGGCATATAGTTCAGTCTTAACTTCTGGAGAAATTGCATCTGGAAACTTTCCAGAGACTGCAAGAACCTTTGTGCTTGAAAGTGGGACAATTTCGAACACTCATTTTTTGGCAATTCCATTTAATGCTTCTAATAAAGCAGCAGCTTTAGTTGGCGCAAACTTTTTAACTAGTTTTGAGGCGCAATTAGAAAAATTTGATCCAGACAAATGGGGAGATCTACCTATATTTAGTTATGAAAAGCTAAGTAGTGAAGAAAAAAAACAGGTAGATAATATGGAATTAGGGGCAGCCACACTGCCACAAGAAGTTTTAGATCAGCACAGTTTACCTGAAATGCCGGCTGAATATATTCCTATTATTGAAGAAGAATGGGAAAAAGTTATGAATTAGTAGTGATAGAGTGAAAGTCTGCTCGCAAACCACGGGGGCTTGCCCCGAGGAGTGTCAATTTGATTATGAAAGGAGGAAAGTTTTTGAAGTTAGAAAAATATAAATTTCTAAAACCATATTTTTTGCTTTTGCCAGCTTTAATTGTTTTAATAGGCCTCTTTTTGGGCGGTGTAATAAGTGCTCTTGCTCAAAGCTTTGGCTATTTTCCACTAATTGGGTTAAAAAAATTCACATTCAACTATTTTTATGCAGTCTGGACAGATCCCCAATTTCTTTCAGCTTTAAGATTCAGTATTTATACTTCTCTGCTTTCCTCACTGCTGGCAGTTATAATTGGTGTTTTTCTTGCTTATCAGTTATTAAAATTAGCTAAAGATAATAGCTTTATTTCTGCAATATATAAGCTGCCAATTATAGTTCCTTATCTGGCAGCTATTTTGTTGATTTTCTTATTGTTTACTCAAAGCGGAATTTTAGCAAGAATTCTCTATAGACTTTCAATTATAAGTGATATGAATGAATTTCCAAAACTTATTTTTGACAAGTATGGAATCGGTATAATTCTTACTTATGTTTGGAAGCAGATACCTTTTGTAACCTTAGTTGTTCTAACTGTATTAAATAATATAAATAGCTGTTGGGAAGAAGTTGCATCTAATTTAGGAGCCAGCGGCTGGCAGATTTTTTGGAATATATATATTCCTTTATCTATGCCTAGTATTGCATCAGCATTTATTATTATATTTGCCTTTTCTTTTGGCGCATTTGAAGTTCCATATTTATTGGGACCTACTTTTCCCAGAACATTACCAGTTTTAGCATTTCAGCGTTATAATAGTCTGGACCTTAGTAATCGTCCTTATTCAATGGTAATAGCAGTTACCTTAGCAGCTGTTTCTTTTGTTCTTATCTTGATTTATAAAAAATTAATAAAACTTTCCAATATTTAAGGATCAACAATATAAATTTTTGAGGTGAAAAAATGATTGACTCTAAAGCAAGAAAATTTTTAAATCCATTAATTGATAAAACTGCTGATTTTTTAATAAATTTTGGTTTAAGTGCTAATCAAACAACTTGGATTGCATTTATAATTGGAATTTTAGCTGCAGTACTCGTTTATTTTGAGCTGCCATTAATTGCTGTAATATTACTTTGGATCTCAGGTTTTTTAGATTCTGTAGATGGCTCTATTGCCCGCAAAAATAATAATGCATCTAGCTGGGGAACTGTTTTAGATATCACTTTTGATAGAGTAGTAGAAATATTAATGATAATTTCACTCGGATTAATATATCCAAGAACACATTTTATGATGATGATACTTTTAAGTAGTATAATTATTTCAATGACTATTTTTTTAACAGTTGGAACAGTATCAAAAAATGAGGGTATAAAATCATTTTATTATCAAGCTGGTTTTGCAGAAAGAACTGAAGGATTTATATTCTTAACATTTATGACTTTATTTCCAGCAAAAATAATTTTCTTTACTTTTCTTTTTGCAGCAGCTATTTTATTTACAGCAGGACAGAGAATACTTGAAGCTAGAAAAATTTTAAATTAATTTAGGAGCGGTATATTTATGAAAGAAAAATTAAAAGATGAATTGAATAATAAAATCAAAAATAGAAAGTTAAGAATTTTTATATCTTATCTTATAATTTTCATTTTAATTATACCGTTGTTTTATTTATTGATTTGGTCATTTGCAGAAAAATGGCCCTGGCCACTTTTATTTCCGAAAGAATTCAGTTTAGAATCCTGGCTTTATTTTTTTGATCCAAGAAGTGGTGCTATAAAAGCGCTATTTATTAGTTTTGTAATTGCTCTTGGAGTCACTTTTGTAGCTTTATTGATAAGTATTCCGGCCGGTAAAGCACTCGGTTTATATGATTTTTATGGTAAAGAATTCATTAAATTTTTAGTTTTAGCTCCAATTATAGTGCCACCACTTGCAGTGAGTATGGGAATTCATATTAATTTTATTCGTTTTGGTTTAGCGGGAAGAATTACAGGAGTAATCCTAGTTCATTTAATTCCTACTATCCCTTATTCAATTAAAATTTTAACTGATGTATTTTCAGCATTAGGGGAAAGAATTGAGGAGCAGGCTAGAGTTTTAGGTGCAAACAGATGGAAGTGTTTTATTTATGTGACTTTACCACTGATAAAATCTGGAATTATATCCGCTGGAACTATGGTTTTTATAATATCTTTCAGTCAATATTTTCTAACTTTTTTGATCGGTGGGGGTCGAGTGATCACTTTCCCCATGGTTTTATTTCCATTAATAGAAACAGGTAACAGATCTTTAGCTGCAGTTTATAGTTGGGTATTTATTATTGCTGCTTTGATATTTACAATTTTTATAGAAAAAATATTTAAAAACAAGAAATTCAAAAAAGACTATTTACATTTATAATTATTACAAATAATTAACTCTATTTCTTTATTTAAATAAATGTAATCAGGAGAAGATATATGAAAAAAATAACTTTAAAAAATTTAACTAAAAAGTTTGATAATGATTTGATTCTTAATCATATAAATATGGAAATTAAATCAGGTGAGTTAGTAGCTTTACTTGGCCCTTCTGGTTGTGGTAAAACAACAACTTTGAAAATTATATCAGGATTAATTAGTCCAAGTGATGGAGATGTTTTGTTTGCTGATGAGAGTGTTTTAGATACACCTGTTGAAAAAAGATCTTCAGTGTTAGTTTTTCAAGATTATTTGCTTTTTCCACATCTTAACATTGCAGAAAACATTTCTTTTGGATTGAAAATGAAAGGAGTAGACAAAGAAACTCGACTTAAAAAAGCTTCAGAACTTTTATCTTTAGTTGATTTACCAGGCTATGAAAACTATTACCCACATGAAGTATCTGGAGGACAAAAACAGCGGGTCTCACTGGCAAGAGCTCTGGCAATTGACCCACAGGTATTACTTTTAGATGAACCCTTATCTAATTTAGATGTCAATTTGAGAGGTGATATGCAGGATTTAATTTTAGAGCTTCATTCAGAAAATGATATGACAACAATTTTTGTTACCCATGATCATGAAGAAGCTATGATTATGTCAGATAAGATTGCAATTATGAATAATGGAATAATTGAACAGTATGGCCCGGGAGAAGAGTTATATAAACACCCTAAGAATAAATTTGTGGCTGATTTTTTTGGTAATGCTAATTATTTTTTAGGTGAGGTTAAATCAGAAGAATTTATTTATGATAGTTGGAATATACCCTTAAAAAACCAATTTAATATTTCAGATATTGATCAAATAAATGCTGCAATGATTAGACCGGAAAATATTGAGTTTAATAAAGAAATAAAAAATGGAATTAATTTTAAAGCAAAAATAAAAGAGCGAAAATTCATTGGTGAGAGAGTACATTATAAATTATTATTAGCAAATAATAAAGAAATCATTGCTACAGTTCTTTCTGAAAACACACCACCTGTGAAAGAGGAATTAAATATAGCCGTAGATTATAGAAATATATGGTTTATGAATATTTGATGCTTAGATTATTTACTGAGGTGATAAGTGACTTGATCAAAAAATATTAAAACTTTATCCTTGCGTTTTTCTTTAATTTTAAGTCCTAAATCATCAAATAGTTTCTGCCATTCTTTTTCAGTTTTATTACTATGAGGATGGCCGATAAATTCAAAATTAAAGAGGCTGTCAGCAAAAAAAGTTAAATATTTTTGCAGTGGATTAGAATAAACATCTTCAATGATAATTAACTCATCTGCTGCTCGCAATGCTTCTTTAATAACTATCTTTGGCTGCGGTATATGATGTAATACTGTTAATAATAAGACTTTATCAAAACTATTATCTGCAAAAGGCAATTTTTTACCATCATAGATTATTGGCTCAATCTCACTGCAAAAACTAAGGTTTTGCACGTCCACTGGAGTTGTATTGTAACCTTCCTGTTTGAGCTTCCAGCTCAAAGCACATTTGCCAGCACCTAAATCTAATAATAAATCATCTTGATCTAAAAAATTTTTGATTCTATTATATTTTCCTCGGGCCCAACTTTTACTAAAATTATTAAAAATAAAATTTCTAATTAATTTATTTTTTCTTAAAAATTTCATATATTCACACCTTAATATATTATTTTAATTCTAAATAATTTTATCATAGTGAAATTTTTAAATCAAATAAAGCAGCTTATTCTGGTTTCTTTTGTAAATTATTAACATTTGATTATAAATAAACTGATGTGATATAATAACTATATAGATAAAAAATTTATTATAAAAATTCTGAAAATTCATAAAAATATGACTAATATAGTTAAAAATATCACAAAAAGGAGTTGTGATTTCAATGAGTGAAAAAAAATCTTTATTTTATCAAGACAGTCTTTTAGAAAAACTTCATGAAATTCAGAGCACTTATGGTTATATTCCAGAAGCAGAAATTGAAAATTTGGCTGAAAAATATCAGCTGCCCCGGGCAAATGTTTACGGAGTGATTTCTTTTTATTCAATGTTTTATACTGAACCAACCGGCAAATATATAATTAGAATTTGTGACAGTATTTCATGTCACCTTAATCAATCAGAATCTGTTTTAAAAGCTGTGAAGTCATTTTTAGATTTAGAAAGTCATCAGACTACAGAAGACAAAAAATTCACCCTTGAAGTAGTAGAATGTTTGGGACACTGTGGAGAAGGCCCAGTTATGATGGTAAACAATAAAATGTATACAAAAATAAATAAAAATAAAGCACTGGAGATTTTAAATGATTGTATGTGATTTTTTTGAATTTAGATCATAATTATTATAATTTAAAGGAGTGAAATTATGGCTAAAGAAAAATTATATCTCAAAGGTGATAAATTGTTGGATATCTCAACTTATAAATTTAAATCAATAAAAAAGGCGCTTCAAATGGGTCGAAAAAATACTATTCAAAAAATAAAAGATTCAGAGCTTAAAGGTCGAGGAGGAGCTGCTTTTCCAACCGGTCTTAAATGGGAAATGGCAGCAAATGTTAAAGGGGAAGAAAAATTTATGGTTTGTAATGCTGACGAAGGAGAACCTGGAACCTTTAAAGATAGATATTTATTGGAAGAAAGACCGCTTAAAGTTTTAGAAGGAATTATGATTGCAGCTTATGCGGTGGGGGCAGATAAAGCATATATTTATATTAGAGGCGAGTATTCAAAAGCTATAGAAGTATTTTCTGAAATAATTAAAGCAGCAAGAAAAGAAAAGATATTAGACAATATGCTCTTTGATAGTGATTTTAAGCTGGAATTAAAATTAATTAGAGGTGCAGGTGCTTATGTTTGTGGTGATGAAACTTCACTTTTGAATTCAATTGAAGGAAAAAGAGGCCGCTCTCGTATTAAACCTCCTTATCCTATTGAAAAGGGTCTATTTGAAAAACCCACTGTAGTTAATAATGTTGAAAGTCTATGTTGTGCTGCAGAGGTTTTGAATCCAGATTCGGAAGAGTTTTCAAATCTGGGGATTAAGGGAAGCCGGGGCACAAAGCTTTTATGTTTAAGTGGTGATTTAAATAAACCAGGTCTTTATGAAGTTGAATTTGCTAAAATTACTTTGAAAGAAATAATTTATGATTTAGGTGGAGGAATCAAAGCTAATGAAGAGTTAAAATTTGTTGTACCAGGAGGTATTTCAACTGCTGTAATTAAAGCAGAAAATATAGATTTTACTTACAGCTATCAGGCTTTTGAGGAAAGAGGAAGCAGTCTGGGTTCTGGAGCAGTTATTGCAGTCAGCAAAAAACATGACCTTTTAGATCTGATGTTAAATGTTTCCAGGTTTTATATGGATGAAACTTGTGGTACCTGCTTTCCCTGTCGTGAGGGTAATAGGCAGATCAACAAGATACTGAAGGGATTTGAAGAAAAATCTAAAAAAATTGATGCAGAAATAATTTCAGATATTGGTAATACTATACGACTGGCAGCAAGATGTGGTCTGGGGCAGTCATCACTTAATTTTATTACCTCAGTTATTGAAAATTATGGAGAAGAATTAAAGATAGGAGGTAAGATCTATGCTTAGAGCAGAAATTGATGGAATTAATATAGAACTTGAGGAAAAAACAAGTATCTTAGATGCTGCAAAAAAAGCCAAAATAAATATTCCGACCCTCTGTTATGAAGAAGGACTATCAATTTATGGAGGCTGTAGACTTTGTGTAGTTGAAATTGAAGGAGAAAATCTGCTTAAACCTGCTTGTGCTACTGATATTGAAGATGGAATGAAAATACAAACTCATTCTAAAAAAGTAAGAGAATTAAGAAAAAATTTGTTTGAGTTAATAATAGCAACTCATAATATTGACTGCCAGCTAAACTGTCTGACCTGCAGTCGGGCCAATAACTGTGAATTAAAAGATATTGCTGAAGATATAGGAGTTTCTAAAATGAGGCTAGATCCTATCAAACGTGGCGATAGCATTGATAATTCTAGTTATGCCATTATTAGAGAGCCAGAAAAATGCATCAGCTGTAATCGCTGTATTAGAAAGTGTGAAGAAGTTCAGGGAATCGGTATCTTTACCACAGCAAATAGAGGACCGGAAACTGTTGTCACAACTTTTAAAAATAGAGGAATGGGTAATGTCGAATGCACCAACTGTGGTCAGTGTATTTTATCCTGTCCAACTGGAGCTTTACATGAACTTTATCAGAAGGATATTGTTTTAGATATTTTAAATGATGAAAGCAAACATGTAGTTGTCCAGACTGCTCCTGCAGTTAGAATTGCAATTTCGGAACCATTTTCCAATCAAGCAGGAGATATTTCTACCGGACAAATGGTTACAGCTTTAAAAAGACTTGGATTTGATGCAGTTTTTGATACTAACTTTACAGCTGATTTAACTATTATGGAAGAGGGAACAGAGTTAATTGATAGAATCAATAATGATGGTAAATTACCTCTATTTACTTCCTGTAGTCCAGGTTGGATTAAATTTATCGAGCATTTTTATCCTGAGTATTTAGAAAATCTTTCATCTGCAAAATCACCACAGCAGATGTTTGGAGCTGTTGCTAAAAGCTATTATGCAAAAGAGGCTGGGATTGAGCCTGAAGATATTGTAGTTGTCTCAATAATGCCCTGTACAGCTAAAAAGTTTGAAGCAAAAAGAGAAGAAATGGCTGGAGATGTGGATTATGTTTTAACCACCAGAGAACTTGCATCTATTATTAAGTCAGCAGGTATTGATTTCCTGAATTTAGAAGAAAGTGAATATGATCAATTATTAGGAGTTTCATCAGGTGCAGCAGACATTTTTGGAACCACTGGTGGAGTTATGGAAGCAGCACTTAGAACAGCTTCTGAATTAATAACAGGTCAGGAATTAAAAAATATAGATTTTGATAGTGTGAGAGGTTTAGAAGGAATTAAAAAAGCTGAAGTAGATATTGATGGTTTAAAATTAAGGGCTGCAGTTGCTCATGGCCTTGGTAATGCACGCAAATTAATGGAAATGATCAAGGATGGAGAAGAATTTGACTTTGTAGAATTTATGGCCTGTCCAGGAGGATGTATGGGTGGGGGTGGCCAGCCAATTTCATGTGATGATAATGTATTAGAAAAAAGACAGCAGGCTATTTATGAAATAGATAAAAACAAAAAAATAAGAAAATCACATGAAAATCCTTATATTAAAAAAATATATAATGACTATCTTGAAAAACCGGGTAGTGAAATTGCTCATAAATTACTGCACACAAAATATAAAGCAAGAAAAATTTAATGGATACATGGATAACTATTGACAGCTTTCAGAATTAATGTTAAACTTAATCACAATAAAATAATATATTATCCTTTTAAATCAGTCCAGAGAGGCTGGCAAAGGTGTAAATTTTAGTTAAGTTCTAAAATAATAATTTTTAGAACTCAGGCTAATTATGTCAACTTTAACCTTCAAACCATTCTTTCTGGTGAGAAGGTTTTATTTTTATCATTAAACTTTAGTAATTTACTTAGTTAATAACTTAAATTTAAATTAAGTTTTTTAAATTATATCAAGATTTATTGACAATACGAAGAAAAAATTGGAGGTAGTTAAATGAAAAAAGCAAAACTTGTTCTAGAAGAAGGGAGTATTTTTGAAGGAAAAATTTTTGGCTCCGAAAAAGAAAGTGCTGGTGAAATAGTGTTTAACACCAGTATGACTGGCTACCAGGAAATTCTTACTGACCCTTCCTATAAAGGAGAAATCGTCTGTATGACCTACCCTTTAATAGGAAATTATGGAATTAATGAGGGTGATTTTGAATCTATTAAGTCCCATGTTAATGGCTTCATTGTCAAAGAATTTGCTGAAGAACCAGAAAACTGGCGCCTACAAAAGAAACTTGAAAAATACTTAAAAGAAAATGAAATTACAGCAATTAGCGGCATAGACACTAGAGCTCTTACAAAAATATTACGCCGACAGGGAACAATGCGTGGAATTATAACTACTGAAAATTTAAGCGAGCAGGAATTAATAAAAAAAGCCAAAAATGCTCCTGGACTTTCAGGGCGCGATCTAGTATCACTTGTTACTCGAAAAGATATAAAAAAATATGGATCCGAAAACAAATATAAAGTAGTTTTAGTTGATTGTGGAGCAAAGGATAATATTAAAGATTCACTGCTTAAGCGAAACTGTGAAGTGATAATGGTACCGGCCACTACTTCAGCTCAGGATATTTTAAGTTTTAAGCCTGATGGAGTAATGTTTTCCAATGGACCTGGTGATCCGGAAGCTGCAGATTATGTGGCAGATACAATTAAAGAACTTTTAGGTAAGACAGCTATTTTTGGGATCTGTCTTGGCCATCAGCTGTTAGGAAGAGCTTGTGGAGCTGAAACCTATAAATTGAAATTTGGTCATCGAGGGGCTAACCATCCGGTTAAAGATTTAAGTACAAATCGAGTCTATATTACGTCTCAAAATCACGGTTTTGCGATTACGGAAGATTCACTGGCTGAGCTGGAGCTGGAATTAACTCATATTAATGTTAATGATAAAACAGTTGAAGGATTTAAACATCAAAAATATCCTGCTTTTTCTGTTCAGTATCACCCAGAAGCTTCACCAGGGCCTGAAGATTCTCACTACTTGTTTGATCAATTTATAGAGATGTTTAAGGGAGGAAAAGATGCCTAAAAGAGAAGATATTAAAAAAGTTATGGTTATTGGTTCAGGACCGATAATTATCGGTCAGGCAGCAGAATTTGATTATTCAGGGAGCCAGGCTTGTCGTGCTCTGAAAGAAGAAGGTTTGGAAGTTGTTTTAGTTAACAGTAATCCAGCTACTATAATGACAGACGAAAATATGGCTGATCGAGTTTACATTGAACCTTTAACTGTTGATAGTATAGTGGAAATTTTAAAAAAAGAAAATCCAGATGGATTAATTCCTACTTTAGGAGGACAGATTGCTTTAAATCTGGCTATCGATTTAGCTGAGACAAAGATTTTAGAAGAATTGAATGTAGAACTTTTAGGAACTCCAATTGATACCATTGAGAAGGCAGAAGATAGAAATACTTTTAAAGAGTTAATGAATGAGATTGGAGAGCCAATTTTAGACAGTAAAATTGCAGAAAATATTGATGATGCAGCAGAAATTGCAGCAGGAATCGGTTATCCAGTAATTGTTCGTCCGGCTTATACGATGGGAGGAACTGGTGGTGGTGTTGCTGATAATTTAGAAGAGCTAAAAGAAATCACTGCCCGCGGATTCAAACACAGTTTAATTGGACAGGTTTTAATAGAAAGAAGTATTAAAGGTTGGAAAGAAATTGAATACGAGGTAATGCGTGATGCTAACGATAACTGTATAGTTGTCTGTAATATGGAAAATTTTGATCCGGTTGGAGTTCATACGGGTGACAGCATTGTAGTCGCTCCCAGCCAGACTCTGACTGATAAAGAATATCAAATGTTTAGAAGCTCAGCTTTAAAAATAATTAGAGCTTTAGGAATAGAGGGAGGCTGTAATGTTCAGTATGCTCTTGATCCTGAAAGTTTTCAATATTATATTATAGAAGTAAATCCTCGAGTCAGCCGTTCCAGTGCCCTGGCCTCTAAAGCGACTGGTTATCCAATTGCCAAAGTTTCAGCCCGGATTGCCTTGGGCTACACACTAGACGAGATAGAAAACGCAATTACAGGTAAAACTACTGCCTGTTTTGAGCCAGCTTTAGATTATGTTGTTTTTAAAATTCCGCGCTGGCCCTTTGATAAGTTTCATTATGCTGATCGTGATCTTGGAACCCAGATGAAGGCCACCGGAGAGGTGATGGCAATTGAAAGAAATCTAGAAGCCTCAATGCTCAAAGCTGTGAGGTCGCTGGAGATTGGCCGGTATGGTTTGTATTTAGAAGAATTTAGAAAAATGAGTGACCAGGAGATAAAAGATGCCTTATTTGCAGCAGATGATAATCGGCTTTTTGTAATTGCAGAAGCATTACGCCGCAGATGGACAGTTGCGCAGGTTCATCAAATAACTAAAATCAGTACTTTCTTTTTGCACAAAATGAAAAATATTATTGAGATAGAAAACTCCTTAGCTGCAGATAAAGATAAAATTGCTGAAAATAAAGAACTACTGCATCAGGCCAAGGAAAAAGGATTCTCAGATTCTGAGATTGCTCTTTTAACTGAAAGAACAGAAGCAGAAATAAAATCTATTAGAAACAAGCTGCAGTTAAAACCAGTATTTAAAATGGTGGATACCTGTGCAGCAGAATTTGAGGCAGAAACCCCTTATTATTATTCTTCCTATGAAAAGGTAAATGAGGCTGAACCAACAGCCAGGAAAAAAGTAATGGTTATTGGATCAGGACCAATTAGGATTGGACAGGGGATAGAATTTGACTACTGCAGTGTCCATTCTGCTTGGACTCTAAATGAAGAAGGTTATGAGTCAATTATAGTTAATAATAATCCGGAAACTGTCAGTACCGATTTTGATACTTCAGATAGATTATATTTTGAACCGCTAACCAAAGAAGATATTATGCACATTATTGAAAATGAGAAACCAGAAGGAGTAATCTGTCAGTTTGGAGGGCAAACAGCTGTTAATTTGGCCGAGCCTCTGGCTGAAGCTGGAGTTGAAATTTTAGGAACCTCAGTTGATTCTATTGATTTGGCAGAGGATCGAGATAGATTTATTGGACTTTTAAATGAACTTGATATTCCGGTTCCTGCCGGTAAAGTTGCTGCTTCACTTCAGGAAGCAGAAAAAATTGCAGCTGAGATTGAATACCCGGTATTAGTTAGACCATCTTATGTTCTTGGAGGTCGGGCAATGGAAGTAGTATATAATGAGCAGGAATTGGAAGAATATATGCGTAATGCAGTTAAGGTTTCACCAGATAGACCGGTACTGGTAGATAAATATTTAACTGGAACTGAAATTGAGATTGATGCGATTTCTGATGGAGAAACAGTTATTATACCTGGAATTATGGAGCATGTAGAAAGAGCTGGTGTTCATTCAGGTGACAGTATAGCAGTTTATCCACCACATCGTCTTTCAGAAGAACTAAAAGAAAAAGCAATAGAATATACTGAAAAAATTTCACGTGCTTTAAATGTTAAAGGTGTAGTCAATATTCAGTATGTAGTAAGTGAGGATAAAATTTATGTAATTGAAGTTAATCCTCGTTCCAGCCGGACAATTCCATATCTTAGTAAAGTAACCGGAGTGCCGATGGTTGATCTGGCAACAAAAGCCTTACTGGGTAGAAAACTTAAAGATTTAGGCTGGGAAAGTGGGATGGTTCCTGAAAAAGCTCATGTAGCAGTTAAGGTGCCTGTTTTTTCTTTCTCTAAATTAACACAGGTAGATACCAATCTTGGGCCAGAAATGAAATCAACTGGAGAAGTGCTTGGTCTTGCGGAAAGTTACGAGAAAGCCTTATATAAGGGGTTAATTGGAGCTGGACTTGAAATTCCACGAGCTGGTACGATTTTGGCTACAATTGCAGATAAGGACAAAGAAGAAGCAGTAAAGTATATTAAAGATTTTGCAAAACTTGGTTTTAAAATTGCTGCAACTGAAGGGACTGCAGCAGCCTTAAGTGATGTTGGTCTGGAAGTTGATATAGTTAAAAAATTAGGTGAAGGGTCACCTGATTCTTTGGAGTTAATTGCTGATGATCAGATTGATTTAGTAATTAATACTTTAACCAGGGGTAAGATACCCGAAAGAGATGGTTTTAGAATTAGAAGATCAGCTGTAGAAATGGGAATTCCCTGTTTAACCTCACTTGATACAACTCATGCAATGCTAAAAGTTTTGAAAGAAATAAAACAGGGAGAAAAGATAGAATATAAAGCTTTACAGGATTATCAAAAGTAAAATCTTCTATAAATAATATAATAATCTAGAGTGTTTTACCATTATTTAAAATATGTATTTTAAATATTTCTTTAATATATTAAGACCATCATTAATGCTAATATTAATGATGGTTTTTTTATTTTTAAAAAAAATAAAGGATAAATGAACTTTTTGAAGAATGTTATTGATACCCATTATTAATATGTAATTTATTATAATATTTAAAATATAATGATATTTATTGTAGATTTTCTAAAGTCTGGAGGTATAAAAATGAAAAATAAACAGGATACTTTTATAGGTGAAAAATTACTTGAAGAAAATTTAATAACAACTTCAGATTTAAATAAAGCTCTAAAAATTCAAAAAGAATCAGGGGCTCTACTGGGCGAAGTTTTAATAGCTGAAGGTATGATCAGGGCAATTGATTTTTATCGAACCCTGGCTGAAGAGATTGATTTAACTTTTTGTAGTGATGATCTAAAGGAATGCAGTCGTTTTGTTGATATTGATTTAATTAAACGTCTAGATTTAGAAAACTATATTATTAAACAGTTTTTGCCGCTTAAACTGGAAAATAACAAGTTAAAACTAATGGTTGTTAAACAGAATAATAAACAGATGTTAAAAGATATTAAAAAAGAATTTGGTGAAGTAGAATTAGAACCATTAATAGTTACCAATCGAGATTTAAGAATGATTTTGGAAGAAATTTATCAGAAAGAAATTGTTCAGGAAGCAGTTGAGGGATTATTTTATCGTCATCCAGAAGAATCTGCATCAAGAGTTTTTACTAAATCTCAAATAATCTTTTTTTTATTTTTAACTGCAGCAGCATTATATTCGATTATTTATTATACAGAATTTAGTATTAAATTTTTTCTCTATTTTTTCAATTTATTATTTATGGGATCAATTTTGTTTAAATTTGTTTTAAGTATAATTGGAGCTCTTCAGGAGAGGAATGCTTTTATTTCAGATGAAGAAGTAGAAGCTATAGATGAAAAGGAACTGCCTATTTATAGCGTTTTAGTTCCTGTATATAAAGAACCTGAAGTTGTTGGTGCTTTAATTCAAAACTTAAAAAAATTAGATTATCCAAAGGCAAAACTTGATATATTATTTTTATTTGAAGAAGATGACTTAGAAACTATCAATAACGCCAAGGCAGCTCATCCTCCCGATAATTGGAATTTTATTTATATACCGGAAAGTCATCCGCAAACAAAACCAAAGGCCTGCAATTATGGTCTTAAAGAAGCCAGAGGCGAGTATTTAACTATCTATGATGCAGAAGATATACCGGAAGCAGATCAGCTTAAGAAGGCATATCTAGCTTTTAAAAAATCAGATGATAATGTAGTTTGTTTTCAATCAGCTTTAAATTATTACAACCGTAAAGATAATATCTTGACAAGACTTTTTACTTTAGAATATTCTTACTGGTATGATTATATGCTGCCAGGTTTGGATGCTCTAAAATTACCAATTCCTCTTGGTGGTACTTCAAATCATTTTAGAATGGAAAAATTAAGAGAACTTGGAGGCTGGGATCCTTTTAATGTTACAGAGGATGCTGATCTTGGAATTAGAGCAAATGCTAGAGGTTATAAAGTCGGTATTTTAAATTCTACAACTTATGAAGAAGCAAATAATAAAATTAAAAATTGGATCAACCAAAGATCACGCTGGCAGAAAGGATATTTGCAGACATTTTTAGTTCATAATCGTCATCCTTTTAAATTTATCAAAAATGTTGGCTTGCGAGGTTGGTTTACTTTACAAATTTTTATTGGTGGCAGTGTTTTAACTCATCTAGTTGCCCCATTTTTCTGGTTTATATTTATATTCTGGCTTTTAAGCGGTATGGCTTTTGCTGCAGAATATCATGTCGGATTTTTATTATATCTTTCATTGTGGAATTTGTTATTTGGCAATTTTTTAGGGATTTATTTATCTACGATGGCAGTTTTCAAAAGAAAATATTATGATTTAGTAATTTATGCTCTTTTAAATCCATTTTATTATTTACTACAGTCATATTCAGCCTGGAAAGCTTTAAAACAGCTCTTTTTTAATCCTTTTTATTGGGAAAAAACTGAACATGGCCTGACAGATAAAGAGGTGGGTGATGATGATGATTTTTAAATTGATTATTTTTTCTTATGCAAATTATCTTTTAACAGAATATTTTAGAGAAAAAGAAACTGCTTATCTTTTTTTAGGAAGTATGACAACAGCCTTAGTTTATCTTTTGCTACCAGAGTTTATAATTATATTTCCCTTTTATCTAATTATTTTCTTTTTGGCATTAGATGAAAAAGAAAAGAAGAAAAGGCCGGCGCAGTTATTGACTTTTTCAATGCCAACACTAGCAGCAGTATTTTCTTTAAGTTATATTAGTTGGGTTTATGGTTATGGGATGCGTTTGATATATTTAAGTGGAAGTATTTTTGATCTCTCAAAAGAGGGTGCCTTTAATCTAAATTTTAAATTATTCTCGGTCAATCTCAGTAAAAACATTCCTATAATAGCATTGATATATTTATTTATTTTATTATGGCTTTTATTTAAGAAAACTCCTTTTAGAGTTTATCTTTATCTCTATTTATCACCAATAATATTATATACGGGTTATTCATATTTATATGGAATTAATGCTGGGATAGTCTTTTATGTACCGATGCTGCTTTTATCTTTGTTTTTTTTCGTAATTTTTTCAGAAGAATTTTCTCTGACAATGGAAAGGTTTTTCTACTTTTTTTTATTAATTAATTTTTTGACTTTATTTCTTTATTTATTAGCTGTAATTACAATAGTACCAGCTTTTGAAATAAATTTAATAAATTTTTTAAGTGAACAGTTGAACCCTGTTTTAATTTATTTTAAAGAATATGCAGTTGAAAATTGGCCTGGACCAGAAATTGAGTTAATCAGATATTTTTATTTTAGATAAAATTTAAAGTTTATCGAAAATATTAATTTCAGGTGGTGATTAAAATTAAAATAGCACTTATCATGGCAGGTGGGAATGGATCTCGTTTTTGGCCTTTAAGCAGAAAAAATAAACCTAAACAATTTTTAAAAATTAATAGTGATGAAAAAACTCTTTTAGAACAAACAGTAGAAAGAATTAATACTATAATACCTAAAGAACAAATCTTTGTTGCAACAAATAAATCTTATGAAAAGGCAGTCAAAGAAAAGATCTGTTGTTTACCAGAGGAAAATATAATATTAGAAGAAGTTAGTAAAAACACTGCTCCTGCGATTACAATGGCATTTTTAAAGATTAAAAATATTTATCCTAAATCAACAATTTTCATTTTACCTTCAGATCATTTAATCAAAAGAGAGGATAATTTTACTAATCTTTTATTAAAAGCTGCAGAAATTGTAGAGGAAAAAAATATTCTTGTGACTATTGGCATTAAACCAGAACACCCAGAAACTGGCTATGGATATATCAAATCAGAAAAAAAGGGATTGTTATCTAATAATCATGAATATTATCAAGTTAACGAATTTAAAGAAAAGCCAGATTTTAAAACTGCAGAAAAATATCTAGAAGCAGGTAATTATTACTGGAATAGTGGTATTTATATAGTTGATTCTCAAAAACTATTAAAGGAGATAGAAAAAAGAGAACCCTCATTATATAATGACTGCAAAAAAATTATGGAAATAAGTGATTATAAAAATTTGTCCGAGATTAAAGATCAAAATATAAAAATAAAAATAGAAAAGATCTATAATAATTTAGAAAAAATTTCAATAGAATATTCAGTAATTGAGAAATTAAAAGAAATATATATGTTAAAAGCTGATTTTATCTGGGATGATTTAGGAAGTTGGACTTCTTTGGAAAGAGTAAAAGAAAAAAATGAAAATAATAATATTATTGTGGGTGAACATCTGGGGATAGATACGAATGATTCAATAATTTATAGCTGCAGCTGTAATAAAATTGTAACTACGGTTGGGGTTAAAAATCTGATAATCGTTAATACTGAAGATGCAGTTTTAATATGTGATAAAGAAAAGGCTCAAGATATTAAAGAACTTAGAAAATTAATAGAAAATGAAAAATTAGACAAATATCTTTAAAATAACCTTGACTTCAATTATTAGTTCTGATAAAATTTAATCAAATAAGATAATTGTTCTTTAAATTAGTCCAGAGAGGCTAGTAAGGGAAAATATAAATTTTAGCAACCTTCTTACTATGCCGTGAGAAGGTTATTTTTTTGTCAACAAAATATTCTCCCGACGAAGGAGGTAATTTTTTGGATAAATCAGAGATGAAGATAAAAAAAGAATTGATTGATTCAGCAGCAATGAGTCGAGCAATCACCAGAATTGCTCATGAAATCTTAGAAAAAAATAAAGGAACTGATGATTTAGTTTTAATTGGTATCAGAACTAGAGGCGTACCACTTGCCGAAAGATTGGCAGCTAAGATTGAAGAAATTGAGGGAATTAAACTACAAACAGGTATTTTAGATATTACACTTTATCGTGATGATCTTTCAACTGTAGCTCAACAGCCAATTGTTCATCGGACTGAAATCCCTTTTGATATTACAGGGAAGAAGGTAGTGCTGGTTGATGATGTTCTATATACTGGAAGAACTGTCAGAGCAGCACTTGATGCTTTGATAGATCTCGGACGGCCTTTACAGATTCAGCTGGCGATTATGATTGATAGGGGTCACCGTGAACTGCCGATTAGAGCTGATTTTGTTGGTAAAAACCTGCCGACTTCTAAAAAAGAAGTTGTAGATGTTAATCTAAGAGAAATTGACGAAAAAGATGCAGTTTTACTGCTGGAAAAAAGTTAAGATGAAAATAATTTAATAGTGTCTCCTTTAAATTGGTCCAGAGAGGCCGGTAAGGAATTAACTCAGCAGAATTTCATCACTTTCAAAGTGAATGGAAAATGCTTAAAGAATTTAACTCCTTATCAGTCAAACTGGTAGGGAGTTTTTTTAATGTCTATTTTTTAATGTCTAATTGAATTTTATTTAATTTTTATTAAAGAGGGAATGTGACAAAAATTTTTCAATAATTTTATAATATCCAGGAGGTATAAAATGA
>JBNJFG010000021.1:0-34628 GCA_051746665.1 Bacillota bacterium | reverse complement strand
GCCAGAGGTGTAAGTGTAGTAATACATTAAGCTAACTGGTACTAATAGATCGAGGGCTTAATCATTATTTCCTATATGTATCTTTGAATTTACAGTTTTTAATTTCTCGCACAGATTAATTATTAACGTTTTTAAAGAGGCTTTATTCAGTAGAAAAAAGAACTCGCTGCGCTCAGACAGCTTTTTTCTTTAACCTTCATAAAGCATTTAAAAACTAAATTAATCAAGTTTAGAAATTAAAAACAGAAATTCTGTTGGCTTTTCTCAAAGTGAAAAGATCAAGTTCATAAGAGAAAAGAGCAGAGCACATGTAAATATGAATTTCCGGTGGTAATTGCGGAGGGGCAACACTTGTTCCCATCTCGAACACAAAAGTTAAGTCCTCCAGCGCCTATGGTACTGCATTGGTAACGATGTGGGAGAGTAGGTCGCTGCCGGATCCTTTTTTTATTTATTAATTAACTGAAAATAATAATAATTTCGATTATTATCTGTTTAATAATTTTTTTGTAAAGTATTTGACATATTTAAAAATGAGTGCTATACTTTAATCAATTCAAAAATAAATATTTGGTTGAGCTAATGAGAAAACCTTATTGAGATTTAGAGGGGGTACTTTACCCAAATTTCTAAATTTCAATAAGGTTTTTTGTGTTTAAAACCTTTAAGATTAATTAAATATATTAAAAAATTAAGATAATTTACAGTTATTAAATATTTTTAAATTTAATTATTAATTATAAGAGGGAGTGATGCTTAAAAATAATAATAATTTATTAAGTAAAGGGCAAAAACTTTATTTTTAAGGGGAAATCTAATATTTTAGATTTTTAAAAAATATTTTAAATCTTAAATTATTATAGGAGGAAAATCATTGAATAAAAAATATGATATTGTTATAATTGGTGGCGGAGTAACTGGGTGTTTTATTGCTCGTGAATTATCGCGTTATGATTTAGATATTGCTTTATTAGAAAAAGAACCTGATGTATGTACTGGTACTAGTAAAGCTAATACTGCTTTAATCCATGCTGGTTTTAATGCTGACTCTAACAAATTAAAAGGAAGATTAAATGTAAGAGGAAATGAATTATATCATGAAAAAGTTCAGCATGAATTAGATGTCCCAATTGAATGGTTGGGAGCAATGGTAGTAGCAGAAGATGAGGCAGATATTCCTAAACTAGAATCCATTTTAGAAAATGGACAAAAAAACGGGGTTCCTGATTTAGAAATTGCTAAAGGGGAAAGATTATACGAATTAGAACCTCATTTAAGCGAAAATGCTATAGCAGCTTTATATGCTCCTACAGCAGGCATAGTAAACCCATTTGAATTGACAGTGGCTTTGGCTAATAATGCAGCTAAAAATGGCGTAGATGTCTATTTAGAGGCAGGAGTAGAGGATATAGAAGACAAAGGTGAATACAAACTTGTTAAAACTGCTAAAGGAGATATAAAAGCTGGATTAGTAATTAATGCTGCTGGTTTATATGCTGATAAAATAGCAAATATGGTTGGTATAGATAAATTTAAGATTACTCCAAGACGTGGAGAATATTATTTATATGATAAAAAAATGGAATTAGATTTACAAACAACAATTTTCCCAGTGCCTACAGAGGTTAGTAAAGGTATTGTAGTAACACCTACAGATGAAAGAAATGTATTGATCGGACCAAATGCAGAAGAAATAGAAAGTGTAGAGAATAAATCAACTACTCGAGAAGGGTTAGATGAAGTAATGGCAGGTGCCAATAAAACAATACCTGGCCTGAGCAAAAGAGGGATAATTAGAGAGTTTGTAGGATTAAGACCAGCAATTAAAGAAACAGGCGACTTCTTAATCGAAGCTAGTGATGAAGTGCCAGGATTCATTAATGTGGCAGGGATTCAATCTCCAGGTTTAGCATCATCACCAGCAATTGCAGAAATGGTAGTAGGAATAGTAGAAAAAGAGTTAGGTGGCATGGAAGAAAAAGCAGATTTTGATCCTTATTACCAGGGCCCACCAAAGTTTAGACATATGACACACGAAGAGCGGGCTAAATTAGTAGAAAAAAATACTGATTATGGTCAGATCATTTGTCGCTGTGAGACAGTATCTAAGGGTGAGATTTTAGATGCAATTCGTGAACCAGTAGGTGCTAGAACAGTTAATGCAGTTAAAAGAAGAGTTAGACCAGGTGCTGGAAGATGCCAGGGAGGATTCTGTGAACCAAAGGTAGTAAGTATTTTAGCAGAAGAATTAGGAATAGAGGAAAATGAGGTTTGCTTGGAGAGTGCAAAATCTAAACTTTTAACAGAAAGAACTAAAGCACCGTTAATGGAAGAGGTGGGAAAGTAATGAATAAACAAAAATATGAATTAGTAGTAGTCGGTGGAGGACCAGCTGGATTAGCAGCAGCACAAGAAGCTTTTGATCAGGGAATTAAAGATATATTAATTATCGAAAGAGATTTTGAGTTAGGTGGTATTTTACAGCAGTGTATTCATAACGGTTTTGGGCTGCATTATTTTGGAGAAGAATTAACTGGTCCAGAATATGCACATCAGTTTATAGAAAATATTAGAGAACGTGGTGTAGATATAAAATTAGATACAATGGTTCTAGAAGTAACACCTGAGAAAAAAGTATATGCCATTAATTCTGAAGAAGGAATGCTCGAAATTGACGCAGATGCAGTAATTTTGGCAATGGGCTGTCGTGAAAGAACACGAGAAGCAATAGATATTCCAGGTTCTAGACCAGCTGGAGTTTATAGTGCTGGAACAGCGCAGAGATATATCAATATGGAACAGTGGATTCCAGGTGAAAAAGTAGTTATTTTAGGTTCAGGAGACATTGGCCTAATTATGGCAAGACGAATGCACTTAGAAGGGGCAGAGGTAGAAGCAGTTTTAGAATTACTTCCTTTTTCTGGTGGATTGACAAGAAATATTGTACAGTGTTTAGAAGATTTTGATATACCATTAAGAATGCAGCAGACAGTAGTAGAGATTAAAGGTAAGGATAGATTAGAGAGTGTAGTAGTAGCAGAAGTTGATGATAATTTTAAACCAATAGAAGGTACAGAATATGAAATTGAATGTGATACTTTATTATTGTCAGTAGGATTGATTCCAGAAAATGAATTATCTGAAGAAGCAGGGGTAGAGATGAGTGGTGTAACAGGAGGAGCAATTGTAAACGAAGGAAGAGAAACCAATATTGAAGGAATCTTTGCTTGTGGTAATGTACTGCATGTACATGATTTAGTAGATTGGGTAACAGAAGAGAGTTTAATTGCCGGAAAGACAGCAGCCGATTATATAAAAGGTGGTATAGCTAGGCGAGCAGAAGAAATATCAGTAAATCCTGGAGAAAATGTTGGTTATATAGTTCCACATAAGATTACTAATCAAGTAGAAGATAGAAAATTAGTTAATTTATATATGAGAGCAAAACAGCCTATGACAGATGTTAAAATTAATTTATATGCAGGCGACAAGAAGTTATTAGATAAAAAAGCGCGTCGAGTTGAGCCAGGAGAGATGATAACGTTCCCTGTACCAGAAAAGATGATCTCTTCAAATGATATAACTAGTTTAAAAGTTGATATTGTGAAGGAGGAAGAATAATGGGGAAAAAAGTAGAGATAACCTGTATAAGCTGCCCAATGGGTTGTGATGTAGAATTAACAATAGATGATAATAATCAGATTGAATGTATGGAAGGTGCTACTTGTAAAGCAGGAGAGAAATATGTAAAAAATGAGTATTATAATCCAACTCGAATATTACCAACTACAGCTCGGGTTAAAAATGGAGTTCTGCCTTTAGTACCAGTAAAAACCAAAGAGCCAATACCTAAAGAATTATTAGAAAAAGCCATGCTAGAGATAGCTAAAGTAGAATTAGAAGCACCAGTAAAATTGGGAGATATCGTAATAGAAAATATATTAGATACAGGAGTTAATATTGTAGCTACTAGAGAAATGCCAAAAAAATAAATGATTTGTGTATATTATTTCTAGATACCAGGAGATTGCTTAATCTTCTGGTATTTTTCTGGTTTTTAATAATTATTTTAAAATATAGGCAGGATTTTAACAAGTTAAATAAAAGTATATAATAATAGAGAAAGAAATAATATAATAAATTTATTAAAGAAATTATAATTACTTGATCAAATAATTTATTAACTCTCAGTTAGAAAACTGAGAGTTTCTAAAATAAAAGGGAGGTAAAAATTTGAAACATTTAGCTGGTTACTTTAACAGTTATCCAATTATTCCAGCTGTTAGAGATATTAAGAATTTAGAAAAACCAATGAAAATTAAAGAAGCAGTATTAATATTTTTGTTGACTGGATCCATTTTTGATTTAGAAAAGGCTATGGATTTAGCACATAAATATGATAAAATTTTAATGGTTAATATTGATTTGGTCAAAGGTATTGCCCATGACAGAGAAGGAATTAAATATTTAGCTGAAAATGATTTATGTGATGGAATTATATCTACTAAAGGATATTTAATAAAAGAAGCTGCTAAAAATGATTTAATGACAATTCAGAGAGTGTTTTTGCTTGATTCAGCTTCTCTAATTAGTGCAGAAAAATCATTTAATTCACATCATGTTGATGCTGTAGAAATATTACCAGGCTTAGCAGCACCTCATTTTATTGAAAAACAAAAAGATAGTAATCATGATTACCCAGTTATTGCTGGTGGTTTAATTAAAAATAAAGAAGAAGTCGATAATTTGAAGAAAGATGGTGTTTTTGCTGTTTCTACCAGTGACCATCAGTTATGGAAATATAATTAAAAGCTTTATTTGAGCTCATTTAAACAAAAAAATCAATAATTTATAAAAAAACTTCGGAAAAAGGATGAAATTAGTGTAACATTTATGTTAAAATATATAAATGAGTAATGAAATTAAAAAAATAATTGAAAGGATGATCAGATTGGTAAAAGAAAAAAAGGTTATGATCACTAATAAGACCGGTCTGCACGCCCGCCCTGCAGCCCAATTCGTACAGAAAGCAGGAAAATATGATTCAAAAATTGAAATAATTTTTGAAGAAAAAGAAGTTAATGCTAAAAGCATTATGGGTGTAATGAGCCTGGGAGTAGGAAAAGGTAATGAGATAATCATTAAAGCAGATGGTGATGATGCAGAGTCAGCAGTAGAAGAACTTGTTGATTTTATTGAAGTTGAGATGAAGAAGGAGGACGAATAGTGATTTTTATGGAAGGAATCGCTGCTTCTCCTGGCATTGCTATTGGAAAATCATTATTAAAAAAGGAAGAAGAAATTGAAATTGATAAAAAAAATATTTCAGAGAATCAGGTAGAGCAGGAAATTGAAAAATTACATGATGCTTTAGCTGAATCAAAAAAATCTTTAAAAAAATTAAAAGAAGAAACTGCTGAAAAACTTGGTGAAGAAAAGGCAGAAATCTTTGCTGCCCATCTAATGATATTAGATGATCCTGAGGTTATTCCTGCATTCGAAAATAAGATCAAAGATAATAAGTTGAATGCAGCTGCAGCAGTTAAAGAAGTGATTGATGAATTTGCAGCTATGTTTGAGGCTATGGATGATGAATATTTAAGAGAGCGTGGATCAGATATAAAAGATGTTGGAATGAGAATTATAAAGAATTTATTAGGTGTAGAGGATATTTCAGATAAAATGGAAGAAGATGTAATAATTGTCGCTGAAGATTTAACTCCATCTGATACTGCACAAATAGATACTGATAAAGTACTAGCTTTTGTAACCAGAGATGGTTCTAGGACTTCTCATTCTGCTATTATGGCCCGTTCTTTGGGAATTCCATCTGTAGTAGGTTTAGGTAATGAATTAATTGAAAAAGCAGAAAATAATGTAAAAATTATTGTAGATGGTAATCAGGGCAAAGTTTTCTTTGATCCAGATCAATCTACTTTAGATGAATATAAGGAAAAATTAGAAGAATATAAGGCTGAGCAGGAGCGTTTAATGGCTTTTAAAGATAAAAAAGCTCAAACAAAAGATGGTCATCAGGTAGAAGTAGCTGGTAATATGGGTAACTTAAAAGATGTCGATCCAATCTTAGCTAATGGAGGAGAAGGTGTTGGTCTTTTCCGCAGTGAATTTTTATATATGGATCGCAGTGAATTACCTACAGAAGAAGAGCAGTTTGAGGTATATAAAGCAGCTACCAAAAAAATGGGAGATAAGCCCCTAGTAATCAGAACTCTAGATGTGGGTGGAGATAAAGAGCTTCCCTATTTAGATTTCCCAGATGAAATGAATCCATTTTTAGGTTATAGAGCTATCAGAGTTTGTTTAGAAAGAGATGATATATTCAAACCCCAACTTCGTGCACTTTTAAGAGCTGGTGTTTATGGTAATATAAAAATTATGTTCCCTATGATTTCTTCTTTAGATGAGTTATTAAAAGCAAAGGCCAAAATAGAAGAGGTAAAAGCTGACTTAAAAGAAGAAGAAATAGAATATAATGAAGATATCGATGTTGGAATGATGATAGAAGTTCCTTCTGCAGTAATGATAGCAGATAAATTAGCTAAAGAAGTTGACTTTTTCAGCATTGGTACCAATGATTTGATTCAGTATACAGTTGCTGTTGATCGGATGAATGAAACTATTGCAGAAATGCATACACCTTATCATCCAGCAGTATTAAGGCTTATCAAAAAGACTATTGATGCTGGTCATGCAGAAGATATTTGGGTTGGTATGTGTGGTGAGGCAGCTGGAGAAGAATTACTGCTTCCATTCTTACTAGGTGCTGGACTGAATGAATTTAGTATGAGTGCAGTTTCAATTTTAAAGATTAAAGAAACATTAACAAAATGGACTTTGCCTGAAGCAGAAAAAGAAAGTGAAAAAGTATTAGATTTAGGAACAGCTGCTGAAGTTAAAGAATATTTAAAGAAAATAGCAAAATAAATAGTAAATAAAAATATAAATATTATAAGATAACCCGGACGGCTTTTTGCTGTCCGGTTTCTTTTGAATTTTAATGCTTAGAATAGATATTTGATGGGGGTGTTTTTATGAGCAAAAAAAAGAAAGAGTTTAATCATTTTCGTAAAAAAATGAATGATATCATTTTAGAAGAAGGTGATTTAAATACTAAAAGATTTTTTAATCTCGACACTAATATTTATAAAGATGGAAAATTATCTGCAAAAACAAAAGAGTTATTGGGTCTTGCTTCTTCAATGGTATTAAGATGTGATGATTGTATTACGTATCATATTATCGAAGCATATAAAGCAGGTTGGGAAAAAGAAGAAATTTACGAGGCAATGAATGTAGCATTAATTATTGGTGGCTCAATAGTTATTCCTCATATGAGGCGGGCAGCTGAACTTTTAGAAGAATTGGACGATAAAGAAGATAATATTGAATCTGAAGCATTACCATTACAAATTAAAAATGTTGAAGAATATGATGAATTTAAAGTATATACTGATGGTGCTTGCATTGGTAATCCAGGGCCTGGAGGTTATGCAGCAGTTATATTAAATTCTGAGTCTGAAAAATTACAAACAGTTTCTGGTTCAGTAGAAGATTCTACAAATAATAGAATGGAATTAAAAGCAGTAATAGAAGCTTTGAAAATTCTTCCTAAAAATAGTACAATAGAGTTATATAGTGATTCTAGTTATGTTCTAAAAGGACTTTCTAGTTGGATTGAAGGCTGGAAAAAAAATGGTTGGAAAACTTCATCAAAAAAAGAAGTTGCTAATCAAGATTTATGGCAGGAATTAGATGATTTAGCTTCTAATTTTAATTTAAACTACCAAAAAGTTAAAGGTCACAGTGGTGATTTTTATAATGAAGAAGTAGATAAATTGGCAAAAAAAGAAGCAGAAAAAATTTAATTTTTCTGCTGACAATCGGGGCAAATACCACTAAATTCCAAACGGTGAGAATGTGCGGTAAATTCAGTTTCATTATTTATTTTTTCATTTAAATCCGAACTTAAATCAATATCTAAATCAAAAACTCCACCACATTTTTCACAGCGAAAATGATAATGATGATCTGGAACACCGTCATAGCGACTGTGGTTACTCCCATAATCTAAAACTTTAATTTTACCATTTTCAGCTAAAACATTTAAATTACGATAAACAGTTCCTAGACTAATATTTGGAATATCTTTTCTAACTTTTTCATATATCCAATCAGCAGTAGGATGAGATTTAGTGCTTTTCAAGACTTTCAATATTGCCTTACGCTGTTTGGTCATTCTAGTTTTCTTAGACATATTAATCCTCCTAAACTAATTAATAATCATTATTATTCTTAGTTTAATTTTAGCAGAAATCAATCAAATATTCAAGTATAATCTATTATATAAAGAAAAGGGTGATGATTTTGTCAAATAAAAAACAAAAAAGGATTTTAACTGGTGATAGACCTACCGGCAAACTCCATCTTGGGCATTATGTTGGTAGTTTGCAAAATAGAGTCGAACTGCAGAATGAATATGATACTTTTTTAATTATTGCTGATGTACAGGCTTTAACCACTAATTTTGAAAAACCGGAACAATTGAGCGAGGATATAAGACAGGTGGCAAGAGATTATTTAGCTGCTGGGATTGATCCCGAAAAAACTACTATTTTTGTACAGTCACTTGTACCAGAAATAGCTGAACTTACAATTTTTTATTCAATGATTGTTACAGTAAATCAGCTGCGTCATAATCCTACTATTAAATCTGAAGCTGAACAATATGGATATAAAGAAATGTCTTATGGATTTCTTGGTTATCCAGTCAGCCAGGCAGCAGATATAACCTTTTGTAGGGCAAATTTGGTTCCTGTTGGTGAAGATCAAATTCCTCACATAGAACAGACAAGAAAAATTGTACGTAAATTTAATAATATGTATGGTGAAATTTTCCCTGAGCCGGAAGCACTAATTAGTGATTTTCCCAGATTGATGGGACTTGATGGCAAGAATAAAATGAGTAAGAGTTTAAACAATGCAATTTATTTAAGTGACAGTAAAGATCAAGTTGCTGAAAAAATAATGAAAGCTAAAACTGATCCAGCTAGAATTCACAAAGATGATCCAGGTCATCCGGAAGTTTGTACAGTTTTTCATTATCATGAAGCTTTTAACACTGAAGAATCTGATGAAATTGCTGAAAAATGTAGAGCCGGAACAATTGGTTGTGTAGCCTGTAAAAAACGGATGGCTGCAAAATTAAATGATTTTTTAGCTCCAATGCGTGAAAGAAGAAAAAAATATCTTGAAAATCCCGAATTAGTTGATCAGATTTTACTAAAAGGTACTGAAAAAGCAAGAAAAGAAGCAGCAAAAACAATGGAAAAAGTAAGAGAAGTTATGAAAATAGACTATTTTAATAATTGAGATTAGAAAGAGGGATTTCAGTGTCTAAATCAAAGATTAATATTGCCCTATTTTTTGGTGGTCGTTCGGCAGAGCATGAAGTTTCCTTATTGTCAGCTCGTTCTATCTATAATGCTTTTAGTAAAGAAAAATATGAAATTTTACCAGTCGCAATTTCTAAAAAAGGTTTTTTCCATTCTTTAGAAAAATCAAAAAAAATTTTACTGGGAGCTAATAAGAGAGTTCCAGAAGTAGATAGAAAAAACATTTTAGATTTAAAAGTGTTGAAAGTACTAGAAGAAAATATAGATCTAGTTTTTCCAGTATTGCACGGACCATATGGGGAAGATGGTAAGATACAGGGCTTTTTGGATACTTTAAATATTAAATATGTGGGATGTGATTTACTTTCTTCTGCTGTTGGTATGGATAAGGCAGTTATGAAAGAAATATTTTCTTATCATAATATTCCACAAAGTAAGTTTAAAGTATTAAAAAAAGAAGAATTTAAAAATCAAAACACTTTAGAACTTTATAATAAGTTTGTTGAAGATTTGAAAGCCCCATTTTTTATTAAGCCTGCTAATATGGGCTCAAGTATTGGAATTAATATAGTTAACGAATTAGCTTCTTTTGAAGCTGCACTAAAGGAAGCCTTTAAATATGATAATAAAATAATCATAGAAAGTAATATTGAGGGAAGAGAAATTGAATCTGCAGTTATTGGAAAAGGTGATAAGATTGAAGTTTCTGCCGCAGGTGAGATTATTTCTACTCATGATTTTTATGATTATCAGGCTAAATATGAAGATCAGAGTACTGAATTAATAATACCAGCTGAAATTTCTAAAAAAAGCAAAGAAATAATTAAAGAATTGTCAATAAGAGCATTTAAAGCAATTGGGGCATCCGGTATTTCCAGATTAGATTTTTTTGTTAATGAAAAAGAAAATATGATTTTAGTTAATGAAATTAATACTATGCCCGGATTTACTAAATTTAGTATGTATCCCCTGCTTTTTAAAGAAGTTGGAATTTCTTATATGGAACTTTTAGATCGATTAGTTGATATTGCAATGACAGAGGATAAATAATAATGGATGAGCTGCATATTTTACATGCGGATATGGATGCTTTTTTTTCAGCTGTTGAGGAGAGAGAAAACCCTGAATTAAAAGGTAAAGCTGTGATTATTGGGGGAGTAAGTTTGAGCAACAGAGGTGTTGTTTCAACTGCTTCTTATGAGGCCAGAAAGTTTGGTGTTCATTCTGCAATGCCCATCGCTCAAGCAAGAAAATTGTGCCCTGATGGTATTTATTTGCCTGCCCGACATGGTTTATATAAAGAATCTTCGCGAGAAATATTTAATATATTAAAAAAATACACTCCCTTAGTTGAAAAGTTATCAATTGATGAAGCATTTTTAGATGTAAAAGGTTGTGAAAGATTATATGGTAATGCAGTTGAAATTGCGAAAAAAATCAAAAAAGAAGTAAAAAGAAAAACTGAATTAACAATCTCGGTTGGAGTTTCAGTTAATAAGTTTTTAGCTAAACTAGCTTCAGATTTTGATAAACCAGATGGTTTAACAATTATTAAAAAAGAAGATGTTAAATCTTTTATGCGCAATTTAGATATAGATAAAATTTGGGGTGTTGGTGATGTTTTTGCTGCTAAATTGGCAGCAGAAGATGTTTATAAAGCTGGTGATATTTGGTCTTATTCTTTAGAAGAACTTAAAGATGAATTTGGGAAAGCAGGAGTGAAATTATTTTTTCTTTCTCGAGGCATGGATAATAGAGAAGTAAAAAGCCAAAGTCAAATTAAATCAATCAGTCATGAAGAAACATTTATTGATAATATTAGTGATCAGGATAAATTATTTGCTTATCTATTTAAAATGAGTGAAAAAGTTTCTTTTCGTCTTCACAGCAATTCGTTAAAAGGAAATACAATTTTTATTAAAGTTCGTTATTCAGATTTTAGTACTTACAGCAGACAAAAATCTTTAAAAGCTGCAGTTAACAGCAGTGAAGAAATTTATCAAACTGCTAAAACACTTTTAGAAAAAGATAATTTATTAAAAAAACCATTACGATTATTAGGTGTTGGAGTTTCTAATTTATCTTCAGAGGGAAAAGAACAGCTGAACTTATTTGCAGAGGCTGATGATCAGCTTGATCAAACTATTGATGATTTGAAAAGGAAGTATGGTTTTAATAAAATATCACGTGCTAGAAAATTATATTTAGATAAAGATGATTAATTTTAACCCACCCAAAAGGTGGGTTTTTTCGATTTTAAATAATAATTTTATTCAAATGGTAAAAATTTATAAATTATTTTTGAAAATATAAAGGATTTTTCTATTATATGTAGAATAAAATTATTAAGTGGTGAAAAGTGGAGTAAAAGGGTAGAAAGTGGGAAGTGATATTATGTTTATGGGAGAATACACTCATAATATGGATAAAAAAGGTCGGTTAATCATCCCTTCAAAGCTTAGAGATGATCTAAGTGAGCAGTTTGTAATAACCAGAGGGCTTGATAACTGTCTATTTCTATATCCAATGAATGAATGGAAAGAATTAGAAAAAAAATTAACTTCCTTACCAATGACAAGTAAAAATGCCCGTAATTTTGTCCGCTTTTTTTTCTCAGGTGCTAATGAATGTGAATTAGATAAACAAGGAAGAGTTTCCTTACCAATAAATTTAAGAGATTATGCTGATTTTGAACATGAAATTGTAATAATTGGTCTTGCAAATAGAATAGAACTTTGGGCTAAAGAAAAATGGGATAACTACATGGATGATGTAGAAGATTCTTATGAAGACATTGCAGATGCAATGGAAGAGTTAGGAATCTAGAAAGGAATGTGTGGAATGGAATATAAACACCGAGCTGTTTTATTAGAGGAAGCAATAGAATATTTAAATATAAAAGAAGATGGAATTTATATCGATGGTACTTTAGGTAGAGCAGGTCACAGTTCTGCAATCTTAAAAAAATTATCACCAGCAGGTAAATTAATTGCAGTTGATCGTGATACGGCTGCAATAAAAGCAGTTAAAGAAAAATTTCCGGACAATAAATCTTTAATTTTAGAACATGCAAATTTTCAGGAGATAGATTTAGTATTGGATAAATTAGGTATTGAAGCTGTTGATGGAATGCTTTTTGACTTAGGAGTTTCTTCACCACAACTGGATAATCCAGAGCGCGGTTTTAGTTATCAAAAAGATGGCCCGCTTGATATGAGAATGAATCCAGAACAAAATTTAACAGCAAAAGATATTGTAAATAATTATTCTCAAAGTGAACTGGAAAGAGTTATTACTGAGTATGGAGAAGAAAATTGGTCTGCCAGAATTGCTGAGTTTATTGTAAAAATGAGAGAAGATAAAAAAATTGAAACTACAGGTGACTTAGTTGAAGTAATTAAGGCAGCTATTCCAAAAGCTGTTAGAAGAAGTGGAGGGCATCCAGCTAGAAGAACCTTTCAGGCTTTAAGAATTGAAACTAACAATGAGTTAGAGCAGCTTAAAAATTTAATTGATAAGTCAGTTTCTCTTTTAAATCCGGGTGGAAGACTTGTGATAATCACATTTCATTCATTAGAAGATAGAATTGTAAAACACAAATTTAGAGATTTAGCAAATGACTGCAGTTGTCCACCAGACTTTCCAATCTGTGTTTGTGATGAAAAATCAGAAGTTAAAGTGATAACAAGAAGTCCTATTCAAGCTTCTGATTCAGAAAAAGAATTAAATCCGAGATCGAGAAGTGCAAAAATGAGAGTAGCTGAGAAGATCTGATTTTAAGGGGGGATATTATGTATAATAACCAAAATTACGGGAATTTAGACACACAAAGTAATTTTTTAAATGAATCATCTTATAATTTTATTAATGTAAAAAAACAGGCTTTTACTATTTTATATATATTTATGCTGGTTTTTATTAGTATTTCAATATTACTGTATGTTTCTCAAATTTTAAACATTAATAAATATAGCTCTAAATTGTTAAATTTAGAAAAAAAATTGGTAAGTATTCAAGCTCAAAATGAAAGATTAGAAGTTGAGCTATCCAGTAAAACCTCCTTAGCAGAAGTTGAAAAAATTGCAAAAAAAGAATTAAATATGGTTGAAGCTGGTAAGAAAGAGACCCTGGTTTATAACAATCAATTTAGAAAAGAAGAAAGATATGTAGCAGATATCCCAAAAGAGAAGTTTTTCTTAGCGCAAATTTATGATAAAATAATCAAAGAAGTTATTACTGTTCAGGCTGAATCACTTGAATAGGAGGATTGAATTTGCGAGATTTTAATAAAAGTTTAAAAAACAGAGTTATCTTTTATTTTGCAGTAGTATTTATATTATTTATAATTCTTGTGTTAAGGCTTTTTTGGATTCAAGTTATAAATAGTGCAGAATATGAACATAAAGCTTTAAATCAGCGAGTAAAAGAATTTGTAGTTAATTCAGAAAGAGGAATAATTTATGACAATACCGGCAGGAAACTTGCAGTCAGCCTACCAGCAAAGACTGTAGTTGCTCTGCCGGATAATATTATTAATCCAGAAAAAACTGCTTCAGAATTGGCTGATTTATTAGATATTAGTTATAGTACTATTTATAGAAGAATTACTTCTGAGGCAGCTGCAATATTTCTGCAGAGAAAAGTTGATAATAATTTATATCAAAAAATTGAAGCTAAAAATATAAAAGGTATTACTTTTACCGAAGAAAGTAAAAGATATTATCCTGAAGGAGAACTAGCTTCTCATATAATTGGATTTACTGGGATAGATAATAATGGTTTAAATGGTCTTGAATTATCTTATAATAATCATTTAAGTGGTAAAGCTGGAAAAATGATTATTGAGAGAGACGCAGCAGGTAAAACAATTCCCAATGGAATTAGGGAAACAGTTCCTGGGAGGGATGGCTATAATGTTTATCTGACAATTGATGAAGTAATTCAGTACATGGCTGAAAAAGAGCTTAAAAATGCAGAAAGTGAATTCGACTTTTCTGGAGGCTCTGTAATTGTCATGGATTCTTCTAATGGAGATATACTAGCAATGGCTAATACACCAGCATTTAATCCAAATCAATTTGGGGAATACCCAGATAAAAATTGGAGAAATCGTGCTATTAATGATGTATTTGAGCCTGGATCAACTTTTAAAATAATAACAGCAGCATCTGCTTTAGAAGAAGGAGTTATAACTGAAAATGATATTTTGACAGATCCAGGGCATATTTATGTAGAAGGTGAAGAAATTAGTTGTTGGAGTAGATATGGACACGGAAAGCAAAACTTTGCTGAAGTTGTGAAAAATTCTTGTAATCCAGGCTTTGTAGAGGTTGGATTAAAAATGGATAAAGAAACTTTTTATTCATATATTAAAGCTTTTGGTTTTGGAGAACAGACAGGGATTAGATTACCCGCTGAAGCCAGAGGGATTATTCCAGAATATAATAGAATTGGTCCTGTAGAATTAGCAACTTTTTCTTTCGGACATGGTTTATCTGTAACACCTATCCAGCTTGCTGCAGCTATTTCATCGGTTGCAAATGGTGGCAAACTAATGCGGCCGCGGCTGGTTAAAGAAGTTGATACTGGAAATATTTCTAAAAATATTATAAATGAGCCTCAGGTTGTAAGACAAGTTATATCGAAAAGCACAGCTGATAAAACCAAAGAGCTTTTAAAACAGGTAGTTGAGAGCGGTACGGGAACCCAGGCAGCTATAGAAGGTTATGAAATAGGTGGTAAAACTGGTACTGCAAAACATTATAATGAGGATGTTTATGATTCATCATTTATTGGAATAGTATCAGCAGATAATAGAGATTTGGTGGTTTTAACTATTTTATATGATATACAGGGTGAGACTTATTATGGAAGTCAAACAGCAGCGCCTGTTTTTAGAAATTTAACTTCAAATATTTTAAACTATTTAAATGTTAAACCAGATCTCAATCAAGAAAAGGGTTATGAAATCAATAATGAAGAACTTGAAGTTCCAAATGTAATTGGAGAAAGTTTTTTAAGTGCTGAAAGTAATTTGAGAGGAAAAGGATTTAATGTTAAACTAATTGGAGACGGAGAAATAGTAAAGGATCAGCTTCCAGGATCTGGCATAAAAACTAATTATAGTTCTACAGTCTGGTTGTTTAGTGAAGAAAAGACCAAAGATGATATTTTATTAGTAGTGCCCGATTTTAGAGGTATGAAAGGTATTGAGGCAGTGAAATTGGCCAGACAAAAAGGTTTAGAATTAATTTTAGACGGTTCAGGTAAAGTTATTGGACAATCAGTTTATCCTGGTAAAAGAATTAAAAGTTCCAAAAAAATTAATCTAAAACTCCGTTGATTTATTTTAATAAGATGTATTTTAACATTTTGGAGGTTATTTAAAAGTGGAGTTAAAAAAAATATTAAATAATATAGATTTTGAATTAAAAGCAGGAAATTTGACTAAAAATATCACAGAAATAAAATATGATTCAAGAGAAATAAGGAAAGATAATTTATTTATAGCTATCAGTGGTTTTGAGACAGATGGACATCAATATATTTCGCAGGCTTTAAAAAAAGGTGCTGCAGCAGTAATTATAGAAAAAGAGATATCAGAATATCAGGATGATATAACTTATATAAAAGTTGAAAACAGTCGTAAAACAATGGCTGAACTTGCTAAAAATTTTTTTAATAATCCATTAGAAGATTTAAATTTAATTGGAATCACCGGCACTAATGGAAAAACTACAACTTCTTATCTTTTGTATAACATTTTAAAAGAACATACGATAAAATCAGCTTTATTTGGAACTATTAAAAATATAATAGGAAATAAAGAACTGAATTCAAGTAGAACTACTCCTGAATCTATTGATCTTTACAGATATTTTGCTCAAATGAGAGCAGAAGGAATTAAATATGGGGTAATGGAAGTTTCTTCTCATGCTTTAGATTTATATAGAGTTCATGGAATGGATTTTTCTGCTGCTATTTTCACTAATATTAGTCCGGAGCATCTCGATTATCATAAAAATTTAGAAAATTATAGAGAAGTTAAATCACGATTATTTTCTCAATTAAAAAATAAACAATTTGCTGTAATCAATATTGATGATCAAAATGGAACCTATATTAAAGAAAAATCTCAGGGAACAAATTACAGCTATAGTTTAGATTCTAAAAGTGCAGATCTATATACTACTGAGTTTAAGCTTCATCAAAGGGGAATGGAATATAAAACAGGTGGCATGATTAATTCAAGATTCGAGTTAAATTTAGGCGGCATCTTCAATATTTATAATTCTCTTGCTGCTATTTTAACAGCAGATCTTTTAGGAATTGAAGAAGAAACTATCAAAAAGGCTTTGGAAAAAGTTAAATCAGTTCCCGGTCGTTTTGAAATGATTAATGCAGGACAAGATTTTCAAATAGTAGTTGACTATGCTCATACACCAGATGGCATGAAAAACGTTTTGGAAACTGCAGCAGTTATGGAAAAAAATAAATTAATTGTTTTATTTGGCTGTGGTGGAGATAGAGATCGCAGTAAGAGGCCAGCAATGGCAAAACTTGCAGAAAAATATGCTGATTATACAATTGTGACTAATGATAACCCCCGCAATGAAGATCCAGATAGAATATTTGCTGAAATAAAAAAAGGATTTAGTAAAGATTTTAATAACTATGAAATTGTAGCTGATCGGAAAAAAGCTATTGAAAAAGCCATAAAAAAAGCTGGAAAAGATGATTTAGTAATGCTTCTTGGAAGAGGTCATGAAAAATATCAAGTCTTAAAAAATGGAAAAATTGAACTTGATGATCGGAAAGTTGCTTATCAAGCAGCTGAAAAAGTGAAAGGAAGTTAAATGGAAAATTTGAGCTTGCAAAAAATTATTGATTTTTCTGCAGCTGAACTGCTTCAGGGAGAGATTAATTTAATTATTGAAAAGATAGTAATTGACAGCCGAGAAGCAAATAATAATTCGTTATTTATTGCAATAATTGGAGAAAATCAAGATGGTCATCAATATCTCGAGGATGCGGTAAAAAATGGCGCTGCTGCTTTAATTGTAGACAGAGAGATTGAAAGTGATTTTCTTACTGATGCAGATATTTCTATACTGAAGGTTGATAATACAACTAAGGCTTTACAAGATATTGCACATAATTATCGAATGAGTTTTGATGATTTGAAAGTGATTGCTGTTACAGGCAGTGCTGGAAAAACGACTACTAAAGATTTAATTTACTCTGTCTTATCTCAAAAATATAATTGTTTAAAAACTGAAGGTAATTATAATAACCATATAGGACTGCCTTTAACTTTATTAAGATTAACAGCTGAGAAAGAGTTTGCTGTTGTTGAAATGGGGATGAGTGCTTTAGCTGAAATTGATTTACTAGCAAAGATAGCTGTTCCTGACTTGGGCGTAGTTACAAATGTTGCAGCTGCTCATTTAAAACAGCTTGGGAGTCTTGAAAATATTGCAAAAGCAAAAAAAGAACTGATAGATAATTTATCGAATTCTGATACCGCAGTTTTGAATTATGATAATTTATATACTAAGAAAATGGGAAAAGATAGTTCAGCTGAAGTGATTTACTTTGGATTTAAAAGTGGAGCAGATATTCAGGCATTATCTTATAATTATAGTCCAGAGCAAGAATTAGTAAATTTCAATTTATTGTACAAAAATAAAAAATATAACTTTGAATTTAATAGAGCTGGCAAGCATAATATATATAATGCAATGGTTGCTATTTTAATTGCTTTCAAATATAATTTAAGTACTTCCTTAATTCAAGCAGGTTTATTAAAAACTAAATTCTCATCTTTAAGAATGGAATTTATTGAATTAAATAACGGAGCTAAAATAATCAATGATAGTTACAATGCAAATCCTCTTGCTGTTAAAGCTGCTTTAGATGTTTTAGCAGAAAAAAAGGGGACTAGGAAAATAGCTGTTTTAGCTTCAATGCTGGAACTGGGAGAGAGTAGTGCCGAAAAACATCAAAAAATTGGTGAATATGCAGCTAAAAAATCAATAGATATTTTAATTACTGTTGGGAAAGAGGCTGAAGAAATTGCAGTAGGTGCAGCCTCTAAAATGCAGACAGAAAAAATAGTTAAGTTAGCTGATAATGAGGCCTGTATAAATTTTCTTTTAAATGAGATAAAGAGTGGAGATTTGATTTTAATAAAAGGTTCTCGAGCAAATAAGTTAGAAGAAATTATAGAAGAATTGAGGATTAAGGAGCATTAAGATGAAGTATATTACAGCTTATATTTTACCTTTAATAATAATTATTTTATGTGGTAATTATTTTATTGATTACATAAAAAAATTAAATTTTGGGCAGCAGGTAAGAGATTATGGACCTAAAAGTCATTTAGAAAAAGCTGGAATTCCAACAATGGGTGGCTTATTAATTATTTCTGTTTTTTTAATTGTAGCTCTGATAATGCTGCCTTTAAAACTTGAAATAATAATAATTTTATTAACTACATTTATAATGGCATTTACAGGTTTTTTAGATGATTTTTTAAAAGTTAAATTAGAGCGTTCTTTAGGTTTGAAAGCCTGGCAAAAAATAATCATGCAGACAGCTGCCGCTGCAGTAACAGTTTTTACAGCAGTTTTTATATTAAATCAACAAAGCATTATAATTCCTTTTTTAGGCAGTTATGAAATAGGTGCTGCTGCTAAAATGATTTTAGCTTTTATAGTTATAATTGGTAGTTCTAATGCTGTTAATTTAACTGATGGTTTAGATGGCTTGGCTGCAGGAATAACTTCTATAGTCACTTTGGCTTTTGCTGTTTTATTTTACTTTTTTGAGCTGCCTGATTATAGTCTGATAATGTTGATTATGTCGGGGAGCAGCACAGCTTTTCTTTGGTTTAATGCCAATCCGGCTTCAGTATTTATGGGAGATGTTGGTTCACTTGCAATTGGAGCTTTTCTAGGAGCTGCAGCAGTTTTAACAGCTTCAGAAATATATTTGTTAATTATTGGAGGAATTTATGTAATAGAAACTGTATCTGTTATGATACAGGTCCCATATTATAAAATTACGGGTGGTAAGAGAGTGTTTAAAATGACACCAATTCACCATCATTTTGAGTTGAGTGGTCTTGCAGAGAATAAAATTGTTTTTAGATTTTCAATTATTACTATTTTGCTATCTTTATTTGCATTGACTTCACTTATTTATTAATTACTTATTTTTTAAAAGGGGTTAGATTTTATTGACTTTAGATTATAAAAAAATTGGAGTATTAGGTTTCAGTCCCAGAACAGGTTTAGAACTTGTAAAATATTTATTGGATTTTGATCTGAGTATTATAGTTTCTGACTCCAAAAAAAGAGAGGAATTAAAAGAACTAATAGCTCAGGTTGATAGTGAAAAAATAGATTTTGATCTAGGCTGTAATGGCGATAAAATTTTAGAAAGTGAATTAATTATTTTAAGTCCTGGTGTTCCTTATGATTTAGAAGTTTTAAAAGAAGCGAGAAAAAGAGGAATTGAAACAATTAGTGAGATTGAGTTTGCTTTTAGACAATCTAAAGCAGATATAATTGCAGTAACTGGAACAAATGGTAAAACAACAACAACAGAATTGTTAGCTGCTATGTTAAGTGATTTAAATGGAAAAGCAATCAAAGCTGCTGGAAATATAGGACTTCCGTTTATTTCTATAATTAAAGATTTAAAAAAAGGAGATAAGGTTATTTTAGAATTAAGTTCATTTCAATTAGAAGCAGTTAGAGAATTTAAAGCTAAAATTGCTCTTTATTTAAACTATAGTCCGGATCATTTAGATCGACATCATAATGAGAATAATTATAAAAAAGCAAAAAAGAATATTTTTGGCAATCAAAACTCAGATGATTTTGCTATTTTAAATTATGATGATCCCTATCTTTTTAATTTAAAAGAACATTTAAAAGCAGAGGTTATTGGAATTGCTTCTAAAAATATAAATGCGGATTTAGTGCTCGATGATAATTTTGCTTATTATAAAAAAGAAAATATAAGACTGCTTGATTTTAATAAAATTAATTTACCGGGAGAGCATAACAAGAAAAATGCTGCTTTTGCTGCACTTGCAGCTTATCTAGCAGGGCAAAAGATAGAAAAAATCCAGCAAGAAGCTGAAAATTACAAACTGCAGTCTCATAGAATGGAATTTATAGATAACTCCAGAGATTATTTAATTATTGATGATTCTAAAGCAACAAATCCAGATTCTACTTTAAAAGCTCTTGCAAGTATAGAAAAAAATATAATACTTATAGCAGGAGGTCAGGATAGAAATGCTGATTTTTCAAAGTTAACAGCAGTTATTAAAAATAAAGTTCAGACTTTGATTTTAATAGGAGAAACAGCTCAAAAAATTGAATCTTTATTTTCAAAAACTAATTTAGAAATAATTAAAGTAGAGACAATGGAAGCTGCTGCTCAGTTAGGAGCCAGGAAGTTAAATAAGGATAATGTCTTATTGTTATCACCTGCCTGTCCAAGCTGGGATATGTTTAGTAGTTATAAAGAACGAGGCGAAATTTTCAAAAAAAATGTTTTAAAATATATCGATTAAGGAGTAGTTATGCGCAAAAAGCGGCCTGATTTTATATTGTTGTTCACAATTTTAATTTTAGTTATGAGTGGCCTAATTATGATTTTATCTGCAAGTTCTATTAAAGCAGAACAGCTTTTTTCTAATAGTTATTATTTTTTTAATAACCAGCTTAAATATTTAGCAGTAGCTTTAATTATCTCTGCAGTCATTTATAAACTAAAGTATAAGAAACTTAAAAATTTGGCACCTTATTTGCTGCTTGTTTCTTTGGGAGTTTTGATATTAGTTTTAATTCCTGGAGTTGGAAGAATGGCTGGTGGATCGAGAAGATGGCTGCTTCTAGGGCCAATAAGCTTTCAACCATCTGAACTGGCTAAATTAACTGTAGTTATTTATCTAGCTGCATATATAGATAGAAATAAAGATATGATGAAAAATTTTAAAAAAGGTATTTTACCCCCCTTAATTGTTATTGGAACAATGGCAGCTTTAATTTTGATGGAGCCTGATTTAGGGACAGCTGTAACTTTATCTGCAGTTGCTGCTGCAATGATTTTTATTGGTGGTATTAAAATTTCATCTTTTATAATTCTAGGAATAATATCTATTTTATTATCTTTAGGAGCAATAATATCTGAACCTTATCGGCGTGAGAGATTACTAACTTTTTTAAATCCCTGGCAGGATCCATTAGATAGCGGCTATCATATTATACAGTCTTTACTAGCTCTTGGATCTGGAGGTTTATTTGGTGTTGGAGCTGGAAATAGTCACCAGAAATTTTTATACTTACCAGAACCCGGAACTGATTTTATTTTTGCAGTATTAGGAGAGGAATTTGGATTAGTTGGTACTTTCTTTATTATCAGCTTATATTTTATACTTGCCTGGAGGGGTTTAAGAATTGCTGCTCGAGTTGATGATCCATTTGCTTCGATGTTAGCTGTTGGTATTACCTCAATGATTATTATTCAAGCTTTAATAAATATGGCTGTTGTTACATCACTTATGCCGGTTACAGGAATCACTTTACCTTTAATTAGTTATGGGGGTTCATCTCTGGTTATTAATTTAACAGCTTTATCTTTGTTACTAAATATTTCGTGTTATGTTGAAGGATGATATAATTTATGAAAGCAGTAATTACTGGCGGTGGAACAGGAGGACATATTTATCCTGCTTTAGCGGTAGCAGAAAAATTAAAAAAAAGAGGCTGGGAAATATTATATATAGGTTCCGAACATAGAATGGAAGCTGAAATTGTACCCAAAACAGGTTATGATTTTAAAGGGATTTCTGTTAGACCTTTACCCAGAGCTATATCATTTAAATTGATTACTTCTTTATTTTATAATACAAAAGCTTTTTTTAAAGCTTTAAAGATTATTAGAGATTTTAAGGCAGATTTTGTGATTGGGACTGGTGGTTTTGTTGCTGGGCCAGTTGTTTTAGCAGCGGCTTTACTTAGAAGAAAAACAATTATTCATGAACAAAATGCATATCCAGGAATTACAAATAAATTATTGGCTCGTTTTGTTGATAAAATTTGTTTAAATTTTGCTGAAGCAGCTAAATATTTAAATGCTCAATCTGAAAAAATTGAGATCACAGGAAATCCAGTGCGGCCTAAAATTATAAATGCTGATAGAAAAAAAGCCTACCTTAATTTAGATTTAAAAGTTAATTTAAAAACAATTTTAATAACAGGTGGAAGTTTAGGAGCAGAAATAATTAATAATAATGTATTAGAGATCTATAAATATGCTCTTAAAAATGGAATTCAAATCTTACATTTAACTGGCAAAAAAAACTATGAGCAGGTTATTAATTATTTAAAAGTTAATAATATAGATCCAGAAAATAAATTAATTAAAGTTATTGCCTATTTAGATCAAATGGAATTTGCACTGGCAGCTGCTGATTTAATAATATCAAGAGCTGGAGCAACAGCACTGGCTGAAATAACAACTTGTGCTAAAGCTTCAATTTTGATACCATTTGCTGCAGCGGCGGAAAATCATCAATTGATAAATGCTGAGGCTCTAAAAAAAAGAGGTGCCGCTTTAGTTATTGAAGAATCGGAGTTAGATCAATTTATTTTACTGGAAAAAGTTAAGTATATAATTGAAAGTGAAGAAAGATTAAATTCCATGGCCAAAGCAGCAGAGGCTATGTCTCAGAAAGATGCTTTAGCAAATATAATTAAGGTTATTGAAAAGTTAAACATTAAACATGATTGAAACAAATTTTAAAATAAACAGAGATTTAGGGTGATTATATTGTTAAACGAAAATTCTCATATTCACTTAATTGGTATTGGTGGAGTTTCGATGAGTGGAATAGCAGAAATACTTGCTGAAAGAGGTTATAAAGTAAGTGGTTCTGATTTAAATCAAAGTAAATATCTTGATTTATTAAAAAAGTATAATATAAAAACTTATATAGGTCATGCAGCTGCTAATATTGGAGAGGCTGATTTAATAGTAAAAACAAGTGCTATTCCAGCAGATAATCCTGAAATTAAAGAAGCAAAAAAAAGAAATATTAAAATTCTTAAACGAGCAGAAATGCTTTCTTATCTTATGAAAGATAAAAAAACTATTGCTGTTGCTGGAACTCATGGAAAAACTACAGTTACAGCAATGTTAGCAGCAATATTTATAAAAGCAAAAAAAGATCCTGCAGTTATGGTAGGAGGGTTTTTGAAAGAATTAAATGGTAATATGGCAGATGGTTCAGGAGAATATTTTATTACTGAAGCTGATGAAAGTGATGGCTCATTTCTATATTTTGATCCTTATCTGCTTTTATTAAATAATTTAGAGTTAGATCACCCGGATTTTTATCATAATTTAGCTGAATTTATGAATATTTTTAAAAGATTTGCTGATAAGAATGACAAAGAAGCTATTCTATTATATAATAAAGACGATGTAAACTTAAAATCTTTATTTAAAAGCAGAAAGAAAACCAATACTTTTTCTTTAAAGAATGGTCAATTTACTGCTGAAAATATTAAATACGATAATTTTAAAAGCACTTTTGATTTTTATTGTTCAGAAAAGTTTATAGCAAAAATAGAACTTTCGGTTCCTGGAGAATACAATCTTTATAATGCTTTAGCAGCTGCTTCTACAGCCTATAAATTAGATATTGAGATATCTGATATTCAAGCTGCTTTAAATGATTTTAGTGGTGTTGGTCGTAGATTTGAGTTTAAAGGTAAAATTTTAAATTCAAAAGTAGATATTGTCGATGATTATGCTCATCATCCAACTGAAATTAAGGAACTTTTAAAAACAGTAAAAAATATGAATTACAATAAGATTAGAGTAGTTTTTCAGCCACATCGATACAGCAGGACTAAAACTTTTTTAGAAGACTTTAGTTATTCTTTTATTGATGCAGATCAGCTTTATCTAACCGATATTTTTTCTGCTTCAGAAAAAGATATATATAATATTTCTTTAAATAAATTTGCTAAAAAAATAGCTCAAAATTCTGATGTAGAATGTAATCACATCTCAGATTTCAATAAAATAGCTGAGAAATTATTAACTGAAGTTGAAGCAGGAGATATTATATTAACTGTTGGAGCTGGTAATATTACTGAGTTTTCTGATCTTCTATTAAAAACTTAGTGATTTATTATAGATTCAATTTGTGAGGGATAATAAATGGAGAAAAAATATCAGATTGTATTGATGATTTTATTTTTTATATTTTTAACTTTTATATCATTTCTTTTTTCTCCTTTTTTCCACATCAGAGATTTTGTATTTCACTCAAGAAATGAAATTAACAAAAATGAATTAAGAGCAAATATTAATAAATTTTATGGTAAGAATTTATTGTTTCTAAATGAAAATGAGTTAAAAAACAGTTTATTAGAACATAATTTAATTTCTTCTGTTCAAATTGAAAAGTCTTTTCCATCAAAAATACATGTAGTTATTGAGGAAAGAAGGGCAGTTGCCTGGTTAAAAAATAATAACAAGAAATTTATTTTTTCAGCTGATGGTATTGTTTTAGATGAAAAAAGAATAGATGATGAGCTGCAGTTACCTCAATTTGAAGGATTCCCTTATTATTTTAAAGAAGAAAAAATAGTCTTACCAGTAATAACAGATGAAATATTAAAAGTTCTTAATGACCTTGAAGATGATTATTTAGCAAAGATAAAGAAAATAATTATTCAAAATAACATTTACAAATTATATTTAAGATCAGGTGAAGGAATAAATTTTGGTAGAAATGAAAATTTGGAAGAAAAGTTTGCCATTTTGAATTCGATTTTAAAAAATAATCAAGATGCAAAAATTGATTATATTAATTTGCAGGTGATTAAACATCCTGTAGTTAAATATAAATAAATTATTTTAATCATAATAAAGGATTAGTATCGTTTATATTGAATTATTTTAATTGAACCTAATTAAAATATTTATAGAATTTAAATGAATATTTAGATAAGAAAGGAGGTAGACTGTTGTGAAAAAAAGAAAAATTGTTACTGGACTTGATATTGGTACTACCAAAATTTGCGCATTAATAGCAGAAATAGGTGGGGAAAACAATATAGAAATTATTGGTATTGGTTTGGCTCCATCTAACGGCCTCCGCAAAGGAATTGTAGTTGATATAGATAAAACCAGTCACGCAATAAAAAGCGCTATCCAAAAAGCAGAAAGAATGGCCGGTCAGAAGGTTGATTCTGCTTATGTTGGTATCGCTGGTTCACATATTAAGTCTATCAACAGTCATGGAGTTGTTGCAGTTACTGGAGAGGAAAAAGAAATTAAAGAAAGTGATATAAAGAGGGTTATTGATGCAGCAAGAATAATTCCTGTATCAGCTGAGGAGGATATTTTACATGTTCTTCCTAGAGAATTTATTGTAGATGGAAGTCCTGGGATTCAAGATCCTTTAGGCATGTCAGGAGTTAGACTTGAAGTTGAAACTCATATAATTAAAGGTGCTTCAACATCAATACAAAATCTAGTCAAAAGTGTTTTAAGAGCAGGTTTAAGTGTTGATGAGGTAGTTTTAGAACCACTGGCATCAAGTCAGGCAGTTTTATCTGAAGACGAAAAAGAGCTGGGAGCAGTTTTAGTTGATATCGGTGGTGGAACTACTGATGTAATAGTCTTTCATGAAGGAAGTATAGCTCATACTTCTGTTTTACCAGTTGGTGGTAACCATGTTAGTAATGATATTGCAGTTGGTTTGAGGACACCTGTCTCTGAAGCAGAAAAAATCAAGATTATGCACGGTTCTGTTTTGCCGCATGAAATTGATGAAGCAGAAAAGATTGATGTTCTGGCAGCCAGCGGAAAAGAAAGAAAAAAACTATCTCGGAAAATGTTATGTCAGGTAATTGAGCCCAGAATGAGTGAAATGTTTAAGCTTGTAAAAAGAGAACTTGATAGTGCTGGTTCAGCTGATTTAACTCCAGCTGGATTAATTTTAACAGGTGGAGCTTCTCTACTTGAAGGATCAGAAAGATTAGCTTCTGATATAACAGAATTACCTGTTAGAATAGGAGAGCCAGACTATGTGAGTGGACTATCAAATGTTATAGATAATCCCGTATATATAAAAAAGGGTGATACTATACCACGTGCGATATTTTCTACAGCAGTTGGTTTAGTAGAATTTGCTTTAGAAAATGGAGATGCTAAAAACAGTAATGTTAGCAGTAATAGAAATAATAATAGTAAAGAAATTGTAAGTGGCTTTTTTACAAAATTAAAAAATTGGTTTAGTGAATTTTTCTAAAATAATTTTTTAAACTTACATATTATCCTTAACGGGGAGGGAAAATTAGTGTTTGATATTGGAACAGAAATTGAACAATTTGCAAATATAAAAGTAGTTGGTGTTGGTGGTGGAGGAAATAATGCTGTCAACAGAATGATAGAAGAAGGTCTTGATGGAGTTGAGTTTGTAGCTATTAACACAGATGCTCAAGCCTTAATGTCTTCTAATGCAGGCATAACAATTAGAATAGGTGAAAAAATAACTAGAGGTTTGGGAGCAGGTTCAGATCCACAAATTGGATATGAAGCAGCAGAAGAAAACAAAGAAGAAATTGCTCAGGCTATTGATGGTGCTGACATGGTATTTATTACTGCCGGAATGGGTGGTGGGACAGGTACCGGAGCGGCTCCTGTAGTTGCAGAAGCAGCCAAAAACCAGGGAGCTCTTACTGTTGGAGTTGTAACTAAACCGCTAACTGTAGAAGGTAAAAAGAGAATGAACAATGCGATTACAGGTATTGAAGAATTAAAAAATAAAGTAGATACTTTAATTGTAATTCCTAATGATCGTTTATTAGAGGTTGCTGAAAAACAAACTAGTTTAATGGATGCCTTTAAAATCGCTGATAATGTTTTAAGACAGGGAGTTCAGGGAATATCAGATTTGATTACAATTACTGGTATAATTAACCTTGACTTTGCAGATGTTAAAACAATTATGACAGATGCTGGCTCAGCTTTAATGGGTATTGGTACAGCTGATGGTGAAAATAGAGCAACTGATGCTGCTAAATTTGCAATCGCTTCTCCATTATTAGAGGCTTCTATTGATGGTGCAAGAGGTGTATTATTAAATATAACAGGTGGAATGGACTTAGGAATTCATGAAGCAAATGAAGCTGCACGTGTGATTCAAGAAGTAGCTGATCCGGATGCTAATATCATCTTAGGAGCTGTTATAGATGAGGAATTAGAAAATGAAGTTAAAGTAACAGTAATAGCAACTGGTTTTGATACTTCTCCTAAAAAACAAGTCAAAAAGAACAAAAATGAAGAAGAAATGCCAGAAGAAGAATTTGAAATGGAAAGTTTCTCTGGTGATGATCTCGATATACCAGCTTTTTTAAGAAATAAAAAAGAATAATAATTAAATCCTGATGTAATTTTGCATCAGGATTTAAATTATCTTTTTCTTTTGAAGGTGATGTTAATGAAAAATAATAAAAGCATAAGTTTTAAACCATTTGTCATAATTTTTGTTCTGATAATTTTGGTGCTCATAGGGATTCAAATTTTTGGTGCTTCTAGATTTGAAAGTATTTTAGCTGCTCAAGGAGAAGTTATAGATGGTTTTTGGTCAGAGGCTTTAATAGTTAGAGATGAAAAAGTAATTAAATCTCCAATGACTGGGAAAGTAGAATTGCTGACTGGTGAAGGTGATCGACTTGCCTCAGGTAGGGAACTAGCAGTAATAAAATCTTCTGATAATCAACAAAAAATTTTTAATAAAACGGCAGGGATAGTAAGCTTTGCAGTTGATGGTTTGGAAGCTGAAATCAATCTTGATAATTTAGAGCAAATCACTTTGAATAATTTTAATGATTTCAAAGGTAATTATAAGCATTTACTCTCTGGAGATAAAATCAAAAAAGGTGAAGCTTTGTATAGAGTAGTTAATAACTTTCAACTTTATTTAATAACAGAAGTGCCAGAATCTCAATCAGATAGATTTAATATCAATGAGTTAATATTTCTTGAAGAAAGAAATTCAGATGATCTTTATGAAGCAAAAATAATTGATATAAGACATAATTTGAACAAAACATTTTTTCACATAAAGGTAGAACAATTTATTCCCGAATGGATTAATAGAAGAAGAATTGAATTAAATATTATAAAAAATATTTATAGAGGGATAAAAATACCTCGAAAGGCAGTTTTTAGTCAATTGTCCGGGCAGGGTGTACTTAAAGTTAGTGGATATAATAAATATGATTTCCAAGAAATTAAGATTTTAAATGGAAACCAAGATTATGCTATTGTAAGTGGTTTGGAGATTGGAGAAGAAATAATTACAAATCCAGAAGACTTTGATTATGGTAGGGAGGAATAGTATTAATGCAGAAAGAAAAATTGATTAATAACTTAAAAAAAGTTCAAGAGAACATAAAAGAAGCAGCAGCTAAAGCTGATCGAGATTACAAAGAAGTTAAACTTCTTGCGGTTAGTAAAAAGCACAGTTTTGAAGAAGTTAAAATTCTTAATCAAGCTGGAGTTAAATTTTTTGGAGAAAGCAGAGTTCAAGAATTAGAAGAAAAAAATGAAAATTTGCTTTCAGATGATATCGAAATTGACTGGCATTTCGTTGGACATTTACAGAGAAATAAAGTAAAATATTTAATGAGAATGGAAAATTGTCGGATGATACAGTCCATTGATAGTTTAAGGTTGGCAAAAGAAGTCAATAAAAGAGCTAAAAAAAATGATCGAAAAATTCCTATTTTAGTAGAAATTAATATTTCAGGTGATGAAAATAAATTTGGTATAAAACCAGAAAAGGCTGAAGAATTTTTAAATAAGATTATTAATTTAGATTTTCTACAAATAGAGGGTTTAATGACTATTTTACCATACTTAGATGATTCTGAAAAACTTCGTTCTTATTTTAAAAAGATGAAAAAACTATTTGATAAACTTTCAGATGAAGTTATTTCTTTAAATGAACTTTCAATGGGAATGACAAATGATTATCAAATAGCTGTAGAAGAAGGTGCTACTATTGTACGAGTTGGAACCGCAATTTTTGGAGAGAGAGAATATTAATTATTTGGAGGAAATTTAATGTATATTTTAGCAAGAACAATTAGTGCTATTTTTGAAATTTTAAATTTATTAATAATTGGTCGTGTTATTATTTCCTGGATTAGACCTAATCCTGGAGATATGCGTTGGCGTAAGGTAATAAAATTTATTTATGATATAACTGAACCTATTATAGGTCCAATCAGAGAACTTCTGCCAAGCGGTGGGATCTTAGGTCTTGATCTATCACCTATAATCGCTCTGTTTGCTCTATCAATTATTAGAAATTTTTTGATTAATATTGTAATATAAGGTGGGAGTTTATGTTTGATGAGGATAAGATATTAAATCATTTACACAGAGAAGAAGATAGGATGCTGGGATCTCATATTTTAGATAAATGTGAACAGGTCTTAAAATATCATAAAACCCAGGCTACAGATTTTTTAAATCCATATCAGATAGAATTAGCTGTACCGTTAATTGAACAAATTGCAGAAATAAATTTTAAAAAAGAAGGTGGTTATCCTCGAGCTGAAAGAAAAAGACTGGTTGTTTTTCCAGAATACCTTTTTCCTGATTTAGTAGAAAAACAGATAAAAATTTACCAGCTTGATGGAAATTTTGCTTTTCAAAAATTAAGCCACAGGGATTTTTTAGGTGCTTTGATGGGTCTAGGCCTGCAGAGAAAAATGATTGGTGATATTCTTGTTCATTCAGACCTGGCTCAGATTATTGTTGCTGCTGAAATTCAGGATATAATTGAGTTAAAATTGGATAAGGTGCACCAGGTTCCAGTCGAGATTAAAGAAATTGATGAATCCGAAATAATAAAACCTATAAAACACGAAAAAGAAATACTAACAACAGTTGCTTCTATGAGATTAGATTCGGTTGCTAGTTCTGGTTTTGGAGATTCACGCAACAAAATGTCAAGAGATATAGAGAATGAGAAAGTCAAATTGAATTGGAAGATTGAATCAGATCCTGCAGCAGAAGTTGAAATTGGTGATTTGATTTCAGTTAGAGGTAGAGGTAGAGTTAAGGTTGAAGAGCAAAGAGGTATTTCAAATAAAGGTAGAATTAAGTTAACTTTAAAAAGATTAACTTAAGTTAAAAGGAGGGATATTTTGAAATTAAACCCACTTGACATCTATAATAAAGAGTTTAAGAAATCTACTTTTGGTTATAATACTACTCAGGTTGATGAATTTTTGGATGATATAGGTATTGCCTATGAGAGATTGCTTAAAGATCTAAATAATCTGCAGGAAGAAAATAAATCACTAAAAAATAAAATAAATGATTTTGAAGCTATGGAAGATCAACTGCAGAATACTTTGGATACGATGCAGGGAACTATTTCTGAGAGAATTGAGCAGGCTGATAATGAGGCTAGAATGATTATTAAAGATGCGAGAATGAAGGCGGAAAAAATCAAAGAAAATGCTCGCGATGAAGTACTTTCAGAAAAAAGAAAATTAGAGCAGCTGCGTGAACAGAGGAATTTCTTTAAAATTCGTTTTCAAACACTTTTAGAAAGTCATTTAGAAATGATAAAAGAAGATGAACAAAATTATTTAGGTGCGGACTTAGATAATAATGATGATGCTGCTGATTTTGAATCAGTTAACAAAAGTAATACCGATAATATAGATGGAAATGAAAAAGAGATTACTGAAAATAATTAGTTCAATAAAACTTGACTTATTTTTATTGATAGTTTATAATTGAGAAAAATGTTATACAAATAAATTGATTTTGAAAGGGATAGTAACAATTTTTAATTGTTTTTAGCGAACCGGGTCTGGTGGAAGCCGGGAAACAAAAAATTGAGAAGATCACCCTGGAGTCGGTATGCGAATAGAGTAGTATACCCGTATTTCTGCGTTAAAGATTGCTAAGATAAGATTAGTAACTAATACTTGAGATTTTCTATATTAAGTGCTAATTTTAATTAGGGTGGTACCGCGGTCTCTCGTCCCTTACAGGACAAGAGGCTTTTTTTATTTTTTAATATATTTTTACAGGAGGTTATTAAAGTAAATGAGTTATAAAGAGACAATTAATTTACCTAATACAGATTTTCCAATGCGGGCAAATTTGAGTGAAAGAGAATTGGATTTTCAAAAACTATGGCAGGAAAATGAGATTTACGAGAAAGCAGTTGAAAATAGAGAGGGCAGTGAACCTTTTATTTTACATGATGGTCCTCCTTATGCAAATGGAGATATTCATATTGGGCATGCTTTAAATAAAGTATTAAAGGATTTTATAACAAGATTTTCAACTTTAAAAGGTTATTATTCTCCTTACGTACCTGGCTGGGATACACATGGATTACCAATCGAATATCAAGTAACCAGTGAAATGAGTGATCAAGAAAGAGAAGAACTTTCTGTTCCAGAATTAAGAGAAAAATGTACTAATTATGCTTTAAAATATATTGATCGTCAGCGTGAACAATTTAAGCGTCTTGGAGTATGGGGAGAATGGGATAATCCTTATTTGACACTTAATAAAGAATATGAAGTAAAGCAAATAGAAGTTTTTGGAGAAATGGCAAAAAAAGATTTATTTTATCGCGGTAAAAAACCTGTACACTGGTGTCCAAGCTGTGAGACAGCTCTTGCCGAAGCAGAGGTAGAATATGGTGAAGATAGAGCACCATCCATTTTTGTTAAATTCCCAATGCTGGATCAAATTGAAGTTGGTGGAGTTACTTTAAGTAGTGAAGATAGTTACATTGTCATCTGGACAACTACTCCTTGGACTATTCCTTCTAATATGGCTATTGCTTTCCATCCAGAATATCCTTATGTTGTTGTAGAAGCAGAGGGAGAAAAACTGGTAATGGCTAAAGCTCTTGTAGATTCAGTTATGTCTCAAACAGGAATCAAAGAATATGAAATCATTAGTGAAGATTTTAGTGGTAAAGATCTTGAAAATAAAAGAGCAAAACATCCATTTTTTGATAGAGAATCTCTTTTAATCCTTGGAGATCATGCAACTTTAGAGCAGGGTTCTGGTTGTATACATACCGCTCCTGGTCACGGACATGATGACTTTGTAGTTGGACAGGAATATGATTTAGAAGTTTATTCACCTATGGATAATAAGGGGTACTTTACTGAAGAAGCGGGAGAGTTTGCAGGTAAACATTACGATGAAGCCAATATAATGGTAACTGATAAACTAAAAGAAAAAAATCTGCTGATGGATTTAAGCTTTATTGATCACCGCTATCCTCACTGCTGGCGCTGTAAAACCAACTTAGTTTTTAGAGCTACAGATCAGTGGTTTGCATCTATTGATGCAATTAAAGAAGAAACTCTGGCAGCAATTGCAGATGTAGACTGGCATCCTGAGTGGGGAGAAGAAAGAATGACAAATATGATTTCTGAGCGCTCAGACTGGTGTATTTCTCGTCAGAAAAAATGGGGTGTGCCAATTCCTATTTTCTTCTGTGATGATTGTGGAGAAGCAGTAATTAACGATGATACTTTAGATTCTGTTAAAGCAATTTTTGCAGAAAAAGGTTCATCCTCCTGGTATGAACTTTCCGCAAAAGAGTTATTACCAGAAGCTTATAGCTGTCCTCACTGTGGTGGAGATGATTTCACTAAAGAAGAAGATATTATGGATGTCTGGTTTGACTCAGGTTCCAGTCATAAAGCTGTTTTAGAAACTAGAGATAATTTAAGCTGGCCAGCTCAGGTTTATTTAGAAGGAACAGATCAGTATCGCGGCTGGTTTAACTCATCACTTTTAACAGCTGTAGCAACAGAAGGAGTTGCTCCCTATAGAGAGGTAATTACCAATGGTTTTACTGTAGATAAAAAAGGTAATAAAATGTCTAAGTCCAAGGGTAATGTAGTTTCACCTCATAAAGTAATCGATCAGTATGGTGCAGATATTTTAAGACTCTGGGTTGCGTCCTCTGATTTTAAAAATGATATTAGAGTTTCAGACAATATTTTAAAACAGAGTTCTGAAGCTTACAGAAGAATTAGAAATACCTATCGCTTTATTTTAGGTAATATTAGTGATTTTGATAGTGATCAAAATTATGTAGAATATGAGGATCGCAGAGAATTAGATCGCTGGATTATGATTCGTCTGCAGGATTTAATTGATAAAATAACTTCAGCTTTTGAAAAGTACGAATATCACAGAGTCTATCATGATGTTCATAATTTCTGTACTGTAGAAATGAGTTCTCTATATATGGACATTACTAAAGATCGACTATATACAGATGGGACTGATTCTTTAAGCAGACGTTCTGCTCAGAGTACCTTATATGATATTATGATGGCCCTGGTTGTTACATTGGCGCCAATCATTCCTCATACATCGGAAGAAGTCTGGCAGTTCTTACCTGAGAAAATGAAATCTGAGGAAAGCATCTTTTTAACTGACTGGCCTGAGGTTAAGAAAAACTACTATGATCAGGAACTAATAGCTAAGTGGGATAAGCTGCTGGCAATTAGAAAAGATGTATCTAAAGCATTAGAATTAGCAAGAGCAGATAAGAAAATTGGTAATTCTCTGGAAGCCATGGTAGAACTTAAGGGATCGTCTGAAGCTCAACAAGAATTATTAAATTCAGAAATTGATCAATTAGATGATCTATTTATAGTTTCTCAGGCTGAACTTAATGCTGATTTAAATTCAGAAAATGCTCATCAGGGTGAAGAAAGTTCTGTTTTAGTTAAAGTTAGTGAGGCTAAAGGTGAAAAATGTGATCGCTGCTGGAAGTATGATGAAACAGTTGGCGAGATTGAAGAGCACGAAGATATCTGTCACCGTTGTGCAGATGTAATTGAAGATGAAAATTAAGAAGTGTTTTATAAATTAATATAAAGTATAAAAAAAGCAGCCAGAGAGATAAATAATCTGGCTGCTTTTACTATTTTTAAAAACATATTTCGACAAAAATCGGGTGGTTCCCGGTGCATGTACTTTTAGCTTTCTTCAAAAAATTCTATTTCAGCCCATTCCATTTTAAGAAATCTTCTAAGAACAATTAGAGCGACTATTAAAAATGAAATTATTTCCGCAATCCAGACTCCTGCTACT
>JBNJFG010000020.1:12732-34713 GCA_051746665.1 Bacillota bacterium | reverse complement strand
TTTAGAAGAAGACTATGCTCTTTTATGGCACTGTGGAGTAGCTCCCTGTAATTTATGGGATGGCAAATGTAATATTGCTCTTGATAGTTATTTTGCTGGTGGAAGAGGAGTAACAGCAGACTTTGTTATGAAAAGTGATGATTTTTCCGTCTTAAGATTTGATTCTGCCCAAGGTAAATATCGCGTCTTTTTACAAAAAGGTGAAGGTATTGAAATGGAAAAAGAATTAAAAGGTACATATTTTAAAGGTAGATTTGAAAAGAATATTAATGAAGTACTGGATATGGTAGTTAAAAAGGGTGTAGCACATCACATTTCTGTAGTTTATGGAGATTACACAGCAGCTTTTGAAATATTTGCAGATCTTAAAAATTGGGAAGTAATTAGATAATTTATATAATATTTATAAAACTAAAAGCAAATAAAGACTGATAAAAATTAAGTGTAAATAAAAAAAGTAGCCCTCTCTATAATAAAAATAAGAATAATACAAGATGAGAGTTCAATAAATACTCATTATTAACAGGGGGAATTAAAGTGAATATAACTTATACATTAGTTACTGCGGCAATTTTTATGGGAATCGTGGCCTGGGTTTCTTATTTAAAAACAAAAGGTGAAGTTTCAGATTCAGATGGTTATTTTCTGGCAGGTAGAGGTCTAACGGGAATTTTCATTGCGGGTTCATTACTTTTAACAAATTTATCAGCAGAACAATTAATTGGTTTAAATGGTCAGTCATATCGTTTAAACTTGTCAAATATGGGATGGGAAGTTACAGCTGGAGTAGCTATTATTATCTTTGCTCTTTATCTACTTCCTAAATATTTAAGAGGTGCTTTTACAACCTTACCCGGTTTTTTAAGTAACCGTTATGATGAAGGTGTAAGAAGACTTTCGGTATATTTATTTATGATGGGTTATGTTTTTGTAACAATCCCATCTGTCCTGTATTCTGGTTCACTAGCAGTATTAAGATTATTTGATGTACCAACCTTATTTAATATTTCATATTCACAATCAGTCTGGGTTGTAGTTTGGATTGTAGGAATTATCGGATCTATTTATGCAATCTTTGGGGGCCTGAAGGCTGTTGCAGTTTCAGATACAATTAACGGAATGGGTCTTTTAATAATCGGAATTTTAATGCCAATTCTTGGTTTTGCTGCCCTTGGTGATGGTAGTGTGATAGAAGGTATGAAATATATTACTATTAATCATGCAGATAAGTTAAATGCAATCGGTGGTCCCAATGACTCTATTCCATTTGGAACCTTATTTACCGGGATGATTTACGCTAACTTATTCTACTGGGGTACCAACCAGTATGTAATTCAGAGAACATTAGGTGCTAAAGACCTGGCTCAGGGACAAAAAGGTGTTATTATTACAGGATTCTTTAAGATCTTAGTACCATTTATGATGATGATTCCTGGAGTTATTGCTTTTCATCTCTATGGACCTAATATGGCTTCTGTTGATTTAGCATTTCCAACTTTAGTTAGTGATTTATTACCAACTGCTTTATCTGGATTTTTCTTGGCTGTGCTTTTAGGAGCGGTCTTAAGTTCATTTAACTCACTCTTAAACAGTGCTGCTACAATGTTTGTTTTAGATATTTACAAACCACATTTTAATCCAGATGCTGATGATGCAAAACAGATTAAAGTAAGTAAGATTTTCGGAATAATAGTTGCCTTAATCTCATTTGTAGTTTCTCCAATGCTGATGCACGCACCAGATGGAGTTTGGGATTTAATTAGAAGTTTTACAGGATTTTTCAACATTCCAATTATAGTACTTGTAATGGTTGGAGTTTTAACCAGAAAAGTTCCTGCCAAAGCAGCTAAAATTGTTGTCTATTTCCACGTTGTTACATATTATATGTTGGTCTGGGGTCTGGAATCATTATTCGGTTGGTCAGTACCAATTCACTTTGTTCATGTTTACTTTATATTATTCTGGACAGAGGTTGCTATGATGCTTGCCATTGGTAAAATGTCACCTAAAAAAGAAGCCTGGAGCTATCAGAGTAAAGCAAAAGTTGACATGAAACCATGGAAATATTCATTGCTTACATCAGTTATTTTAGGATCAGCAATTATCTTTACTTATCTATTATTCTCTAAGATAGGTCTTGCTTATCCAAATGGAACAGTTTCTCCAAATTTCTGGAAATCAGTAGTTATTCTACTCGGATTTACAGGAGTAGCAGCTTATTTAAGTGTTAATACTCTATATGATAAATATAAAAATTATATTTTGGAACAGCAGAGAGTAGAAAAAAATAATTCTGATTATGAGGCAATTGATGATCCGCTTGAACGGGAGGCATTATAATGAAGATTATAGAAGAAAATAATTCATTTAAAATAGAATATAACTCTAGAACCCTAATTGAGCACAGCCATGAATCACCATTTATTTTTGCTGGCTCAGGAGATGCTGAATACAAAATGTACAGAGGAAACTTTGAAATAGAAGATTATTTAGAAAGTAGAGTTCCACTGAAATATTTTGAAATAGAAGCAAAAGAAGATTATTCACTGCTGACTTTAAAAAGCAGCATTGAAGGAGGGCTCAGCCTTAAAATTAAGGCTGGGCTTGAAGCTGGGAGATTAAAACTTGAGTTTTTAGAAAGCACAGAAGGTATTAATCGACTCTGGTTAAGATTAACTGCAGATTCAGAAGAAAAAATATACGGCTGTGGTGAACAGTTATCATATTTCAATCTCAGAGGAAAGAACTTTCCAATCTGGACTTCTGAACCGGGAGTTGGCAGAAATAAAGAAACATATACAACCTGGCAGGCAGATGTAAAAGATAAGGCAGGTGGAGATTATTATACTACTAATTATCCTCAGCCAACTTTTATCTCTACTAAAAAATATTACTGTCATTTAGAAAGCACAGCCTATCAGGATTTTAATTTTAAAAATGATAATTTTCATGAATTAGAAGTCTGGAATATACCTGATTATCTGCTATTTGAAACGGGTGAAAGCTATCTAAAACTTGTAGAAAAACTTACAGCTTATTTAGGAAGACAGCCCAAACTGCCTGAATGGGTCTATAATGGACTTATTCTTGGAGTTCAGGGGGGTACAGATTTTGTATTAGAACAGAAAGAGAAATTAAAAGAAAATGGAGTTGAATTATCAGCTCTCTGGTGTCAGGACTGGCAGGGAGTAAAACATACCTCTTTTGGTAAGAGATTAAGCTGGAACTGGGAATGGAACCAGGAGCTTTATCCTAAACTTGATCAAAAACTTAAAAAACTAAAAGAGGAAGAAATTCGTTTTATGGGTTATATTAACCCTTATGTTCTAGAAGGTAAAAGCCTTTATCAAAAAGCAGCAGCCAATGATTATCTAGCTTATGACAGTGATGGCGAAATTTATCTAGTTGATTTTGGTGAATTTTACTGTGGTGTAGTTGATTTCACTAATCCAGAAGCTTTTGAATGGTATAAAGAAGTAATAAAAGAAAATTTAATAGATTTTGGTCTTGATGGCTGGATGGCTGATTTTGGAGAATATCTGCCAACTGACTGTGTTTTAAGTAATGGAGAAAGTGCAGAAATTATGCATAATGCCTGGCCTGCAATCTGGGCTAAAGTTAATTATGAGGCAGTTAAAGAAGCAGGAAAATTAGAAGAAGTATTATATTTTATGAGAGCTGGTTTTACAGGAAATCAAAAATACTGTACTTTAATGTGGGCCGGAGATCAGAGTGTTAATTGGAGTCTTGATGATGGTCTGGCATCCGTAATTCCTGCAGCTTTATCAATGGGAATGACAGGTTGTGGACTGCATCACAGTGACATAGGTGGCTATACAAGTCTGCACGGCAATATTAGAACTAAAGAATTATTTATGCGCTGGGCTGAAATGGGAGCCTTTACTCCTGTTATGAGAACTCATGAAGGTAATAGACCCTCAGAAAATTTCCAGGTCTATAATGATCAGGAAGCAATGGAACATCTAGCTCGGATGACGAAAGTTTATAAGAAATTAAATAAATATATTAAAGCAGCAGTCAAAGAAAATGCTGAAAAAGGAATACCTGTTCAGCGACCTCTCTTTATGCATTATGAAGCTGATCAAAAATGCTATGACCTAAAATATCAATATTTATTTGGTAGAGATCTATTAGTAGCCCCTGTTTATCAAAAAGAAAAAGAAGAGTGGGAAGTATATTTACCTGAAGATAATTGGGTTCACCTCTGGAGCGGAAAAGAATTTAGTGGAGGCGAAATTAAGATTGAAGCTCCGCTGGGTCAGCCACCAGTATTTTTTAGAAAAGATTCTGAATACAGGGAGCTTTTTAAGGAGGTAGCTGAAATCTAATGACTGTTACAAAAGAAAACGAATTAAAAGTTAGAGATTTAATCAGACCAAACTCTAGTCAGCTGGTTGAGTTGAATAAATTAAACCCAGGTCTGCTCATTAAAGATGTTAGAGAAAATTCTTTTATCAAATACGGTAGAGTTATAGAAGATTATGATCTGTCTGTTATAAGCGGTTATTTAGAATCTGAAACCGAAATTCCTGCAGCAGGAAATACCTATCAAGCCGACCTAGATGCCTTAGCGGAATCTGAAATAAAAAGAGTTCTGGAAAATAATTTTTATGGTGAAATGCCCATAGAAATAGGTTACTGTAATGGGAATAACCAACAATTAGGTGCGCTTGAATATCATAAAGGCTCAGAAATAAATATCGCAGTTACAGATCTGGTCTTACTTTTAGGAAAAGTTCAGGATATCAAAAATGGTAAATATGATTCAGAAAATATTGAAGCATTTTATCTTAAAAAAGGCACTGCAGTAGAAATCTATGGAACAACACTGCACTTTGCGCCCTGTAAAGTTGATGCAGCAGGTTTTAAGTGTGCAGTTATTTTACCAGATCAAACTAACTTAGCCTTAGATCAGAATAAAAGTGATGATTTTTTATTTGCTAAAAACAAATGGCTTTTAGCCCATCCCGAAAATAAAAGAATGATTGAAAAAGGAGCTAAAGCAGCAATTTGTGGCCCGAATATAAAAGTTGAAATTTAAGAAATTATTAATAAGCTTATTTGCTGAGGAGTGATGATAAATGCCTTTAGAAAAAAATAGAATAAGTTATACTCAAAAAGCAAAAAATAGATTAGATAAAATTGAAACTAAAAATTTAAATCAGAATGTACTTTTTGGTTTTGATGGATTTATAGATAATATTTGGACTCTTGTATCAGAAAGAAATTCAGTTGAGGATTATAAAGTTATGAATTCAATGCTGACTTTAAATCAAAGAATTAAAGATTCAGCTGGAGGCGGCCTCAGCACAGAAATTTTAAAAAAAGATAAGAGAGCAGGGGGATTTAATGCCAATACCGCTCGAGTTTTAAATTATCTGGGGATTAATACAACTCTCCTTTCACTTTTTGGAGAAAAAGAAAATGATGAGGTTTTTAAAGATATTGTCAAAAATTCTGAAATAATTAGTCTGGGAGATCCCTGCTCAGCTCAAATATTTGAGTTTGAAGATGGTAAACTGATGTTTCCAAATAATGAACATATCCGTAAAATGGATTGGCAGCAGCTTAAAGATAAAGTTGGTTTAGCTAAATTGATAGAAATTATAGATCAAGCAGATCTTCTTGCTTTTGGCTATTGGTCCAATATGCCTTATTATGACACAATTATTAAAGGGATAATGGAAGAAGTTATTCCAAAAATTGAAGCAAGAAAAAGACAGATGTTTATGGATTTTGGTAATGTTAAAAAAAGAAGTAATCATGACTTAGCTGAATTTTCTAAGAGTCTTGGAGCTTTAGAAGAATACTTTAAACTTACTGTCAGTTTAAATAGAACTGAAACTATTGATACTGCAGCTGCTTTAGGGATAGAAACTGAGCTTGAAAAGAATAACTATCAAAGTATAGCAAAAGCAATCCGAAAAAAAATGGGTATTTCTAATTTTGTGGTTCACACCAATAGTTTTGCTCTAAGTGTTAATGATACAGGTTTACAAAAATTAGAACAGCCATACTGTCAAAACCCAGTTGTTACAACTGGTGCAGGCGATACTTTTAATGGCGGTTATATCTCGGCAATGACTATTTCTGATGACCCAGAAATTAGACTTGCAGCAGCCAGTTCAACTGCAGGTTATTTTATCAGAAATGCAGAGCCACCTACTATAGAACAATTAAAATCTTTTTTAGGAGACTATGAATCATTATTTTAAATATAAGATAAAATTTTAGAATATAATTAGATTGATAATAATTAGGAGAGATAAAATGATTAATTTAAAAGAAGTTTTAGCAGGAACAGAAAAAGGTTATGCAATCGGTAATTTTAACGTACATAATATGGAATATGTGCAGGGAGTTGTTGAAGCAGCAGAAGCAACTCAATCTCCTGTTATAATTGCGATTACTGAAAGACCACTTAACTATTATGGTATTGATTATTTGATTAATACGGTTAAAGCAGCAGAAAAAAACTGTTCAGTTCCACTCTGTCTTCATTTAGATCATGGTGATAATTTAGATATAGTATTTAAATGTATTGAAGCAGGATTTTCTTCAGTAATGTATGATGGTTCACACTTACCAATTGAAGAAAATATAGCTAATACAAAAAAAGTAGTAGAAAAAGCAGCAGAATATGGTATTTATGCAGAAGCAGAATTAGGAAAGCTGCAGGGGATTGAAGATGGTAAAGAATCAAATGAAAGTGCTTTAACTAATCCAGATGAGGCAAAAAGATTTGTTGATGAAACAGGAATCGCAGTATTGGCAGTTGCAGTAGGAACAGCTCACGGTTTTTATGATGGAGAACCAAAACTAGATTTTGAAAGACTGCAGTCAATTAGAGACAAAGTAGATATTCCTTTAGTTTTACATGGAGGTTCTGGAGTACCTGAAAAAAGTGTAAAAAAAGCGATAGATATCGGTATTTCTAAAGTAAATGTTGGTACAGAATTAAAAGTTGCTTTTAATCAAGGAATCAAGGGAGTCTGGGACGAAAACCCTGATGAAATAGAATGTACAGAAATCATGGGAGCAGCAAGAGAAGGAATAAAAAATAAAGTAATAGAAAAAATTAATTTATTCCGTTCAAATATCTAATTATAGCTTTTAATTAAAATTCTTAATTTCGATTAATACATAAAAAATAAATAATTAAATTAGAGGCTGTTTTTATTTAGACAGCCTCTTTTTCTTATATAAAAATCATTTAGATAACTTAATTAAGTTATTATATCTTAGTTATTTTAAATTAAAATATTTTTAAATAGACAAGATTATAATAATTACTGCATATAAAAGAGGATTAAAAACTTTTATGTCTAATATATTACTAACAGTAAAGATTATTAAAAAAACATAAAACAAAAAATATAAAATAGGAGAAAGTTTAATTTAACTTAAATTAAACTCTTTAATCTAACTGTATTTTCGAGGGGGAAAATAATGTCAGGTATAAATATGTCAAATGTCAAACTAAAAAATAGAAGTTCTATTCTTAAATTGTTAAGAAATAAAGGTTCAATGTCTAGAAAAGATATATCTGAAAAAATTGGACTTACAGCTGCGGCAGTAAGTAATCTAATCAGTGATCTAATTAATGAAGATTTAGTAAAAGAAATTGGAGAAGTAGATAATGGAGTTAAAAAATCAGGAAGAAGAGAAATCTTAATTGATGTTAATTATGATAAATATAGTGTAGTTGCAATTGATATTGGGATTGATTTTACCAAAATTGCAATTGGCAATCTTGCTGGAAAAATAAAAGACTCTACTTTTGTAAAAACGAATAAAGAAGTTTCTCCAGAAGTTTTTTTAAAAGACCTGGCTCAAAAAATAATTACGTTTCTATGGGAAAACAACCAGGTTAAAGAAGATATACTTGGGTTTGGAGTTGGAATGATTGGTCTTGTTGATTCTAAAAAAGGCATAAGTAAACATGCTTATGGTCTCTGGGATCAAGAAGTTAAAATTAAAGAAGAATTAGAAAAACTTCTAGAAATGAAAGTTGTTGTAGATAATAATGTTCGAGCTCTGGCCTTAGCTGAAATAAATAGAAATGATGAAGCAGATGGAGATAATATTTTGTTTATTAAGTATGGTCCAGGGATTGGATCTGCAATTGTTTTAAATAATGAAATATATTATGGCAGCAACAATATGGCTGGAGAAATTGGTCATATGATTATTGATAATCAAGGAGAAAAATGCCGCTGTGGGCGCAGGGGCTGTCTGGAGACAAAAATATCACAGAAAGCAATAATTAAATATATTAAAGATAATTGTGCAATTGAAATTGATAAAAATGGAAAAAATAAAGAACTTGATTTAGAAAAAGTATTTATAAGCCTAGAAAGCAAATGTCAGCAGGAAATATTAGATAATATTTCATTCAACCTAGCCTTATCTGTCGCCAATGTGATAGCTCTTTATGATCCCTGTAAAGTTATTTTACATGGTAAACCATTTGAATATCCGGAGCTTTTAAAATCTTTAGAAACTAATTTCAATAAAATAGTTCCTGATATTAATTTACAGAACTTTATTATTTCAAGTGAGCTTAATGCTGGCTATATTAGTGGAATTTCGCTGGCAGTGGAAAGGTTGTTTTATGATTTTGGTGGGATTATTATAAGCGAATAATATAAACAAAGAAGGGGTTATTATTAAAACTATTAAATTAAGATTTTATGCATATTTAAATAATTTTATAAATCCCAAGCAGAAAAATCTTCAACTTTTAGACAAAGGCTGCTATCTGCATCATTATCGCGGCAGGCAAACTATTAAAGATATAATTGAAAGTATAGGAGTACCGCACCCGGAGGTTGTCCTAATTTTAAAAAATTCTCAGCCGATAGATTTTTCTTATCTTGTTCAGCCGGGTGATTTCTTTTCTGTTTATCCCTATCTATATAATTTTAAAATTCCAGCTGCTGAATCACTGCTGCCTGAATATCCAGCTAAGCCGAAATTTATTCTTGATGTTCATTTAGGTAAACTTGCCCGTTATCTCCGCCGTTTTAACTTTGATACTGCTTATAAAAATGATTATCAGGATCAGGAAATTGTTGATCAAGCAGTAAATGAAAAAAGAATAATTTTGAGCAGGGATCTGGGACTTTTAATGAGAAAAAGGGTTAAGTGGGCTAAATTTATCTGGAATGATCAGCCTAAAAAGCAGCTTCAAGAAGTTTTTCAACGCTATCAACTTGCAGAATATTATGCAGGAGATAGCCGCTGTGTTAATTGTAACAGTAAATTAGTAGATATAGATAAAAAAGAGATAATTGAGCGTTTGGAGCCCAAAACAAAAAAATATTTTGAAAAATTTAAATACTGTCAGCAGTGTGACAAAATTTATTGGCGTGGTTCTCACTATCATAAAACAGAAAAATTTTTGGATGAACTTAAAAATCTTTAAAAGCACCTGCAAATTGTTAAAGATTGACTTCCTTTATGATATAATTAATTAAAGTGAGAAGTCGGGAGGTGGCTTAAATGGCTGAATATGTCATCGGAGATATTCATGGTGAAATTTCTAAACTGAAAACGATAATTAAAAAAATTAATTATAACTCCAGCCAGGACAAACTTATATTTCTTGGCGATTATGTTGACCGTGGTGCGGACTCTTATCAGGTTTATAAATTGATTAGAGAACTTGATAATGGGGAAAATATTTTTTTAAGAGGAAATCACGAAGAAATGATGATTGATGCTGTTTTAAATGAAAATAGAATTGATCTCTGGTATCAAAACGGAGGTCAAAAAACAGAAGCAAGTTTTCCTAATCATTCAGAACTAGAAAAGGCTGCTCATTTTTTTGATTCACTTCCCTATTATCATGCAGATCAGGATTATATATTTGTTCATGCCGGAATTGATCCTACACTGCCTTTAGAAAAACAGAAAAAACATGATTTAATTTGGATTAGGTACAAATTTTTAGAAGCAAAAAGTGAAGATTTTAAAGAAAAAAGAACAGTAGTAGCTGGCCACACTCCGGTTGCAGAAGTCAAATTTGAAGATAATAAAATTTTGGTTGACACTGGATCTGGTAAAGGCGGAGTTTTAAGTGCAGTAGATTTAAAAACTAAAAAAATTTACAACACCAGTGAGACTAATCCAATTGCCTCTTTTTTATTTTAAAAACTTAAATATAATTTAAAAATATACATTCCAAAAAGCGCTGGCCTAATTTTAAGGTTTAGCGCTTTAAATTATTTTAACTGGTTAATATTTCATAAACATCGTAAATGAATTATAAAAATTATTAAATAAAGAGGTGAATTCTAATTTATAGAGAAAATAATATAATAAGCTAGCAAAGATATTGATATTCAGGTTAATATTGAATGGGGTGTTTTATTTTGGATTTTAATATTTACTTAAAAAATGGTTTTAAATATATATATTTATCAGGTTTAATAACCTTTTTCTTTGGTATAAAATTTTTATATATCAGAGAAAAAAAGAAATATCTTTCTTATTTTTCTTATTTTTGGCTTTTTGCAGCTGCAGCTAAAATTTTTGAAATAGTATATTTTTACATCGATTTTGATATTATTCTTTTTCTAATTGCTCTAATGAAAGCTTTCGAAGGTTTTTATTTATTAAAAGCAGTACATAAATATTTTAATAGAGATTTGCATAAAAACTGGTCTAGCTTTTTAAAAATTATAATTCTTATCTTAATATTAGGGGTTTTATTTGGAAATGCATTTATTATCTTAGCACCTGCAATTATTTTCTTAAGTTTTGCCTTTATTAAATCTGGAAAATTATTATTTGATTTATCATTTAATAATTTTTTGACATTCACTGCTGTTGTATCAATGTTATTAGGGTTTAACCTTTTGATAACACCTTATTTAATGAATAATTATCTGAATAAATATCTTATATTTTTTAAAGCTTTATTGTCTTTATTATTTGGAATCAGTATTTTTGCAATTTACTATGAAGATCTTAATTATAAATTACAAATTAGAGAAGAACAATATTACAAATTATTTGAGCAATCTCCAGCTGGAATGATGCTTATTGATAAAAACAATCAAATAATTAAAGTCAATACATCAATTTGTCAATTTACAGGTTATACAAAAACTGAACTAGAAGGACACGATATATTTGAAAATTTAATTCCAGTAAAATTTAAAATTAGAACTCAAAAGAACTTTAAGGAAATATTAAATGGTCAGGATAAAGAATATATTTTAGAAACTTATGATAAAGAAAACAATAAAAAATATTTTCTAATGAAAGCAACAATGTTTACTCAACCAGATTTTAGCAGATGTATTTTAACTATGAAAATAGATTATACTGATTATAAAAAACAAAATCAAGAAATTGAATATTTAAGCTATCACGATAATTTAACTGATTTATATAATCGAACATTTCTGGAAGAAGAAATGAAGCGTCTTGACTGCAGCCGCCAGCTTCCTATAGCTATCATCATGGTTGATGTTAATGGATTGAAATTATTTAATGACACTTATGGACATCAAAAAGGTGATCAATTGTTAATTAAAACTGCTGCAATATTAAAACAGTCAACCAGAACTGAAGATATAACTGCTCGCTGGGCTGGAGATGAATTTGTTATTTTGCTTCCAAATACTAATCAGCAAGAAGCAGCTAAAATTATCACTAGAATAAAAGAAATATGCAAAAAAACTGATGCTGAGGAAATAGCTGTTTCACTTGCAGTTGGGAAAGCAATAAAAGAAAATATGGAAGAAAATATATTTGATGTTTTAGAAAAGGCAGATCAAAAAATGTATCAAGAAAAATCTAAAACAAGTAGAGAGGCTAAGAAAAAGATTATAAATAATATAATGAATAAGCTGAAGCAAAAAGGTTGTGAAGGCACTGAGCATCTGCAGCGAATGAAAAATTTAGCCTCATCTTTTGCTGATTATATTGATTTAAATACAAATGAAAAGGAAGAGTTAATTCTTTTAGCAGAACTCCATGATCTCGGTAAGATTGCAGTTGATGAACAAATTCTTCAAAAAGAAACAAAATTAAGTCAATCTGAATGGGAGCAGATAAAAGAACACTCTGAACAGGGATATAAGATTGCTGCTGCTTCTAAAGAATTTGCCTCTACAGCTAAAGAAATTTTGCACCATCATGAACATTGGGATGGAAGTGGATACCCTGCTCAACTAAAACATGAAGAAATCCCTTATTTCTCCAGAATTATAGCTGTTATAGATGCTTATGATGTCATGACACACAAAAATGTTTACAGCCCTAAAATGGCAAGAGCAGAAGCGTTAACCGAGTTAAAAAATTGTGCTGGCAGCCAATTTGATCCTTTTTTAACTAAAGAATTTATAAAATTTATTAATACAAAAAAGCGCTGATCCAATTTTAAGGATGCAGCACTTTAAATTATTGTTATTATATTATTTACTTTTAAAAGTAAATTTACCTGTATAAGCGTAAATTACAGCAATAACTGGGGCCAGGAAAGATAAGAAAGTATAAGGAATATAGCTAAATCCAATATCCATTACATTCTGAATATAGACTGAAACAACTCCCCAGGGCAAAATAGAGCAGCCTAAAGTTGAAGCAGTTTCTAAAGAACGAGAAAGCACATTCGTGTCAATTTCCATTTCCTGATAAGCAGGTGCCAGAGTCCGTCCTGGAATAACTATCGAAACATACATTTCACCTGTTGCTAAAAGCATAACATAGGCTGAACTTAGAGAAATTAAGATCAGATCTCTTGGTTTTTTAATTACCTTAAGCATTGAATCTAAAATAACTTCTAAAACCTTAGCCTTTTCCAAAATCCCTCCCATTGCAGTTCCAGCCATAATAATTGCAACAGTACTCATCATATTATTAATTCCACCCTGAGTTAAAAGATTATCCAAAAGCTCCAGACCGGTGTCTGCCTGATAACCATTTGCTGCTGCATTTAAAACATCGGCAAAAGAAGCTCCTTGAGTTAAAACTGCAAAAATTGAAGCTGTAATAAAGCTGATTGAAAGTGAAGCGATTGCAGGCATCTTAAATAATGAAAGCAGCAGCATTAAAATAGGAGGAATTAATGTCCAAAAAGTTATATTAAAATTCTGTTCTAAATTCCCCAAAATAAGATTAATATTTGCTAAATCAGCACCACTTTCTAAATAAAAACGACCAATAAAAGCATATAAAATCAAACTGATCAAAGCTGCTGGAACTGAAATATAAAGCATAGATTTAATATGATCAAAAAGTTCTGTGCTGCTCATAGCTGCAGTTAAATTTGTCGAATCAGACATTGGAGAAATCTTATCTCCAAGCATAGCTCCTGAGACTATAGCACCTACAGTAATTGCCTTTGGTACTCCTAAGCCTTCTGCAACACCCAGCAAAACTATCCCCATTGTAGCTATAGTTCCAAAAGAACTTCCAATAAGGATAGAAGTGATAGCTGAAAGTATAAAAGCTGCCGGTAAAAAGATACCAGGACTCAATAATTCAAGGCCGTAATAAACCATAGTCTGAATAGTTCCAGATAAAATCCAACTCCCAATAACCATTCCAATGATGATTAAAATTAAAGAAGCACCTAAAGCATTTTTAATTCCATCGATCATTCCACTCTCAATTTCTTTCCAGCTTAGACCAAGATAAAGAGCAAAAAGTGCTGCAGTCATTGTTCCTAAAACTAAGGCTGACTCGAGAACTAAAACTGTTCTAATTGAAATCAAAATAACTGCAATAACTGTCAGCAGAGCTATTACTGCAATTTTTGTATCAGGTTTATTATTTTCTTTATTCATTTTAAGATCAACTTCCTTTTTTTATGTATTATATATAAAGTTAAAAATTGCACACCAATATTATCATATCTATTTTTGTGGTTAAAAGTCAAATTAAATTAATCTCTTTATTGACTTATGTTCATAATGAACTTATAATAATTAAGAGGTGATATTTATGAAAATGAGATTAGATTGTTTACCCTGTTTATTTAGACAAACTTTAGAGTCAGCACGAATGGTAACAGATGATCAAGAAATGATAAAGGATATAATAAAAAAATATTCAAAAATGCTGCCCGAAATAATAGATTCTGACCAAACAGCTCCTGAAACCACAGCTAAAATGCAGTCTTACATAAAAAAAAAAAGTGGTATAACTGATCCTTATGCTGAGCTAAAAAAGAAGAACTTAGAAGCAGCTCATAAACTGCTGCCGTTGGTGGAAGAAGAAATTGCAGCAGCAGAAGACTCACTTCTGGCAGCATTTTTAATGTCTGCCATGGGAAATTCTATTGATGCAGGAGTAAGTTTAAATGTTAATATTAAAGAAAACATAGAAAGTGCATTAGAAAACTCCTTTGCCCGCAGTGATTATCAGCAGTTTTTAGAAGAACTCAAAAATGCTGAGGAGCTTTTATTTATAGCAGATAATACTGGTGAAGCAGTTTTTGATAAACTATTGCTTCAAAAACTAAAAAAAGATTATGATTTAAAAATAACTTATGCAGTCAGAGAAACAGCCGTTTTAAATGATATTACATATCAGGGAGCAGTAGAGCTTGGAATTGATCAGTATGCTGAAATTATAAAAAGCGGGAGCAGGGCACCAGGAATGATTATGGATGCTGCCAGTCAGGAATTTTTAAAACACTATAAAAAAGCAGATCTTGTTATCAGTAAGGGACAGGGTAATTTAGAAAGCTTATATAATATTGAATCAAATATCTATTTTTTACTTAAAGCAAAATGTGATGTTATAGCAGAGGTGTTGAATGTTGAGGAAGGAGACTTCGTTTTAATGTACAGTTAAAATAAACTTGAGTAATCTACTTACTATTATTTATTAGTAATTAATATTAATATATTAATAACAAGGCAGGATATTATATCTTTTAAATAAACAGGAGGTAGATTTAATGGATTATATAATAGTTTTTTCAATCGTATTATTTACAGTTTTAACACTAAATTCTAGTGTCTTTGCTCAAGTAGAAATTCCTTATGATCAAAAAATGAATGAAGTGGATACAGAAACAGCCACTTTTGCTTTAGGCTGCTTTTGGGGGCCTGATGCTTCTTTTGGAGCCTTAGAAGGTGTAGTTAGAACTCGAGTTGGTTATGCTGGTGGAGAAAAAGTTAATCCGACCTATAAGATGATTGGTGACCACACTGAAACAATAGAAATTGATTATGATCCGAAAATGATTTCTTATAGTGAATTACTTGAAATCTTTTTTGCCAGCCATGATCCATACCGACCAGCTTATTCCAGACAGTATGCTTCTTTAATCTTATATAATAACTCTAAGCAGCAGAATCTGGCTTTAGAAATGAAAAATAAATTAGAAGCTGAAAGTGGCAGAGAAATAAATACAGAAATTAGAAAACTTGATAAATTCTATTTAGCTGAAGATTATCACCAGAAATTTAGATTACAGCAGCAGCAGGATTTTAAAAATCATTATTTATCACAGTTATCTATGCAGGAGTTCATTAATTCTCCAGCGGTAACAAAAGCTAACGGGTATTTCACTGGTAATGGTGAGCGAGATAATATTATTAAAAATATTGCTGGACTTGGCTTAAGTACTGAACTCCAGGAAAGACTTTTAGAAAGAAATAGTATTGATCCGGCTGAATGTGTAACTTTCTGTAAAACTGAAGATGCTGACAGTGTGGAAATTAATGAAGAAGAAAGTGATGCAGATTTAAGAGAACGTTTAACTGATCTGCAGTATAAAGTAACTCAGCTTGATGCAACAGAACCAGCTTTTAATAATAAGTACTGGGACAATAAAGAAGCCGGTATTTATGTTGATGTTGTTTCGGGAGAGCCTCTTTTTTCTTCAACTGATAAATTCGAATCAGGTTCCGGCTGGCCTAGTTTTACTAAGCCTCTGGTCGAGGAAAATATAGTTGAGGTTGAGGATAAATCACTTTGGATGACCAGAATAGAAATTAGAAGTAAAAATGCTGATTCTCATTTAGGTCATGTTTTTGAGGATGGACCGCAACCAACAGGACTTCGTTACTGTATGAATTCAGCTGCCTTAAGATTTATTCCAGCTGAAGATTTAGCGGAAGAAGGTTATGAGGAGTTCGAAGATTTGTTTGAATAAATAATTATTAACTAATATAAACTATTAAAAGGGCTGGAATTATCCAGCCCTTTATTAATTAATCTAAATTAATTGTTAAACAAAATTTATCGATATCTATTTAGCTATTTTAAACTTATTCAGCTATTTTAAAAGTAGGAATATCTGCTTTTTCCTCAGCTGCATCAACTAATTCTTTAACTCTTTTGACATCTCCTTCTTCGAATTTGGATAAATCATCATTATTATTAATTGACTCATAAATTTTATCAAAGTCTTCATAACTGATCCCAAATTCTTTTTCATCACGATCACTTTCATCTCCACGGCAGCCGCCTGTTGGAGGCCTATTTATGATTTTCTCTGGTACACCTAAAACTTCAGCCAGTTCCCAGACCTGAGTTTTATTTAAATCTCCAATAGGTCTCATATCGGTTGCACCATCACCATAAAGTGTAAAATACCCAGTTAATACTTCACTTTTGTTGCTGGTACCCATAACGATATAATTTTTCTTTTCAGCAATATAATAAAGAGTCATCATTCGAAGGCGAGTCTGAATATTTTGTTCGGCCGGATTTGTAGTTGGGATTTTTGTTTGAGGCCAGTGTTCTCTATTAGTTTTTTCAATATCTATGTTCTTTAATCTTTTTTCTAATGGCTCGTTAATTTCTTTCATATTTACCTTTAGAGTTTCTATGTTAAATTTATCAGCTAAAAGTTCAGCATATTCTACATCTTTATTAATTGTTCCATTGGCGGGAAGCATAACTCCTAAAACGTTGTTTCCAAGAGCTTTTTTAGAAAGCGCTGCTACAACTGAAGAGTCGATACCACCACTGAGTCCAATAACTGCACCATCAGCATTTCTTTTTTCAACTTCATTCTTTATCCAAGCTTGAATTTCCTTACTTAAATTTTTATCAATCATATTAAAATACCTCCTAAAGAAGAATTAATCTTATTTTATGCCATATAAATTATAGGAAAGAATAGAGGTGCTGTCAAAATATATAATCTCAATATTATCTTTTAGAGGCGATTAAAATAGATTAAAAACTTTAGGGTCTATAATAATCTATTTAAGTTGTTTAGACTAATTAATTGATCTTTTCCATTTTTTAATAATTTAATATTCTACAAAACTTATATGAAATTTTTAAAAAGGAAAATTGAAGTTCTTATAGAATTATATTATTAACAACAAATGTTAACTAATTTTTGATAGTAAATAATTTGAGAAGGCTTAAAAAGGAGGGTTTTAATGAAGTTTAAAATAGCTAAACTTGAACTGCAGTTAATTAAAGGAGATATAGCAGCTCAAGCAGATATTGAAGCTGTGGTTAATGCTGCAAATGCTCAGCTGAAAACTGGTGGTGGAGTTGCTGGAGCAATTCATCGAGCCGCAGGACCCAAGCTGGAAGAGGCCTGTAGAGACCTGGCGCCAATTCAGGTAGGAGAGGCGGTAATTACTTCTGCTTTCAATCTTCCTAATAAATATGTGATTCACACCCTGGGGCCAGTATATGGTCAAGACAAGCCTGAGGCCGATCTGCTTGCGATGTGCTATCAAAATTCATTACATCTGGTTGAAGAATGTCAGCTAAAAAGTGTTGCTTTCCCTGCAATTTCAACTGGTGCCTTTGCTTATCCAATTAAAGAAGCTGCAGAGGTTTCATTAAAAACTATTAAAGAATTAGCAGCAGATTTAAAAAAGATTAAATTAATTCGTTTTGTCTTATACACATCTAAAGATTTGAACGTATATAAAAAGATAGCTAAAAAAATATTTAAAAGCTAAAATAAAGAAGGAGATAATAAATGAATTTAAATATACCAGGCTATAAAAATTTGCAAATTGAAAAAATTGTGTTTGATCTCAATGGAACTATTGCCTGTGATGGTAGTTTAATTAAAGGAGTAAAAGCAGGAATTAACAGTTTAGCTGAAGAATTTGAAATATATATTTTAACTGCAGATACTTTTGGAACAGCTTCAGAATTATTAACAGATTTAAAGGCAGAGCTTGTTATTATTGACAGCACTGATGGAAGTAAGTTTAAAGCAGATTTTGTAGAAGAATTAGGCTGCAGAAATGTTATCGCTGTCGGTAATGGTAATAATGATGCACTGATGCTCAAAAAAGCAGAATTAGGTATTGCAGTAATTGGTCCAGAAGGAACAGCCAGCAGGGCAATTATGGAAGCAGATTTGATCAGCAGAGAAATCAATGATGTTTTAGCAATCATTTCTAAGCCTCAGCGACTGAAAGCTACTTTAAGAAAGTAATTAGGCAGTCTAACCAAATTTTTTTGCTGAAGAAATTTATTTATAAAAATCATCATATCTTTTAAAAATTAGGGGGTAGAAAGTGACAGAATTAATTGATTTAAGTTACGAAATTTATTCTAAGATGCCTGTTTATCCTGGTGATCTAGAGGTTGAGCTTGAAAATGATAAAAAAGTAAATGAAGATGGCTATGCCAATCATAATCTTAAAATCGGAATGCATACCGGAACTCATCTTGATCTGCCGGCACATATGTTGGATGATCAGCGTTATATATCAGATATACCTCTAGCTTATTTAAACGGCAGAGCCCTACTTTTTAATGCAGTTGGCGAAAAAATAATAACTGTAAAAGACAAATATAAAAGCTTAATTGAAAAAGATGATATTATAATTATCTATACAGGTTTTGCTGAAAAATATGGAACAAATGAATATTATACAGAGCATCCAGTGATTTCAGATGAGCTGGCAGAATTATTTATTAAAAAAGAAATTAAACTGTTAGGATTTGATCTGCCATCACCTGACAGAAGTCCTTACCAAATCCATCAAAAACTATTTCAAAACAATATTTTTATATTAGAAAATCTCTGCAATTTAGATCAACTACCAGAATTAAAATCTTTTAAATTTTTTCTTTTTCCACTTAAAATTAGAGCAGAGGCGGCTCCCTGCAGAGCGGCAGCTGAAATTTAGACAAAAGTCGACAAGTAAACGGTAGGTGCAGGTGATTTTAATTTGACAGTCTCAAAACTATCTGCTAACATATAAAGTGTAATTAAAATTTGAATAAATGGATTATATGACTGGCGGATAAATATGGGTTTAACCATAGGGGAATATAATCTTTAATGAATCGCCCGCCTGGATATTGAATAAAACATATCCGGGGGGCGATTTTTTTGTTTAGCTGAACATTTTAGTCTTATATAAAGCAATTGTAATCTAATTGACAATCAAGACGAAAAACCAAAACATAGTAAAGCACTCAAGATTTGACTGAATACTATTATTCTGCTAAGATTAGGGTAGAATTCAGTTTAGAGGATTAACATTAAAAATTATAGGTTCTTAACTAAATTTTAACTCAAAATTAATCTTTTAAACAGCCAATAAGATTATAAGACTAAAAGGGAGGATTTTAAATGAAATTTGATACTTTAAAAATGAAGGGTCAAAGATGGGAAGAAGAAGTAGATGTTAGAGATTTTGTGCAGCAGAATTATACTCCGTATACAGGTGGGGCTGATTTTTTAGAAGGTCCAACTAAAAGAACAGAGGCTGTCTGGAATCAGAGTTTAGAGCTTCTCAAACAGGAAAGAGAAAATGATGGAGTACTTGCTATTGATACAGAAACAGTTGCAGATATTAATGCTTATGATGCCGGTTATATAGATCAAGATAAAGAAATAATAGTTGGTCTGCAGACTGATCAGCCTTTAAAAAGAACAGTAAATCCTTATGGTGGAATTAGAATGGCTCGTCAGGCAGCAGAAGCTTATGGCGAAAAAGTGGATTCCGACATAGATGAGATTTTTAGTAAATATAGAAAAACACATAATGATGGTGTTTATGATGCCTATACACCTGAAATTAGAGAAATTAGACGATCCGGTGTAATTACAGGTCTGCCCGATGCTTATGGGCGAGGCAGAATTATTGGAGATTACAGACGGGTAGCACTTTATGGTATAGATAGATTAATTGAAAATAAAAAAGAAGATAAAGCTAATTTGAAAAGTCCAATGACAGAAGAAACTATTCGCTTAAGAGAAGAGGTCAGCGATCAGATTAAAGCTCTTAAAAAATTAAAGGGACTTGGAAAAACATATGGCTGTGATCTTTCTCGACCAGCAAAAAATGCTGAAGAGGCAGTACAGTGGACTTATCTTGCTTATCTTGGCGCAATTCAGGAAAACAATGGAGCAGCAATGTCCTTTGGCCGTGTCGCAGAGTTTTTTGATATATATTTTGAAAGAGATATTGATGCTGGTCTACTGACAGAAAAAGAAGCACAGGAAATAATAGATGATTTTGTAATTAAATTAAGACTTGCCAGACAGCTGAGAACTCCAGCTTATAATGATTTATTTAGTGGAGATCCACTCTGGGTAACAATTGTTTTAGGTGGAATTGGGATTGATACCAGACCACTTGTAACAAAAACCAGCTATAGAATTTTAAATACATTATATAACTTAGGCCCTGCGCCGGAGCCAAACCTAACTATTCTCTGGTCAGAACAGCTGCCTGAAAGTTTTAAAAATTACTGTACTAAAGTTTCAAAGGATACAAGTTCTCTGCAGTATGAAAATGATGATCTGATGCGTCTTAACTTTTCCGATGATTACGGAATCGCCTGCTGTGTCTCAGCAATGACACCCGGTAAGGATATTCAGTATTTTGGTGCCAGATGTAATCTTCCTAAAACACTGCTTTATGCTTTAAATGGTGGTAAGGATGAGGTCAGTGGAACTCAGGTCGGACCGGAATTTAAAGCTTATGAGGGCGATGTTTTAGAATATGATAAGGTCATGGATAATTTTGATCGTTTTCTTGACTGGTTAAGTGAAAAATATGTAGATGCTTTAAATATAATTCACTTTATGCATGATAAATATGCCTATGAGGCAGTGCAGATGGCTCTTCATGACACTGAAGTTCAGAGGATAATGGGTTTTGGAGTAGCTGGTCTTTCAATTATTGCAGACTCCTTAAGTGCAATTAAATATGCAGAAGTTAAACCAATCAGAAATGAAGAAGGTTTAATTACTGATTTTGAAATAAACGGTGATTTCCCTAAATACGGTAATGATGATGATCGTGTTGATCAGATGGCTGTAGAAGTAGTTAAATTATTTATTAATAAGCTAAAACAGCATCAGCTTTACAGAGATGCGGTTCATTCTATGTCAGTGCTGACAATTACCTCTAATGTTGTTTATGGTAAAAAAACCGGTTCTACACCAGATGGCCGCAAAGCAGGAGAAGCATTTGCACCTGGTGCCAATCCAATGCACGGTAGAGATACTTCCGGCGCCTTAGCCTCACTTAATTCTGTGGCTAAAATACCATATGAGTACTGCCAGGATGGCATTTCTAATACATTTTCAATTGTACCAGAAGCTCTCGGTAAAACAGAAGTAGCTCAGCAGAATAATTTAACTTCGATTCTGGACGGTTATTTTGATCAGGGTGCACATCATTTAAATGTTAATGTTTTAAGACGAGAAACCTTACTTGATGCAGTTGAACATCCTGAAGAATATCCACAGCTGACAATTAGAGTTTCAGGTTATGCTGTTAACTTTATTAAATTGACTGCAGAACAGCAGCAGGAAGTTATCGCCAGAACATTCCATAAAAGTTTCTAAATTAAACGTGCAGCTGCCTGTTACCACACATTTTAGGAATCTGTGTTTTTATTCACTATAACCTGGTACTAATTATTTTGTTCACTATAACCCGGTACCAATAATTAAAGGAGGTCATTATGACTGAAGGATATATTCATTCAACAGAAAGTATGGGGACAGTTGATGGCCCGGGGATCCGCTTTGTTGTT
>JBNJFG010000020.1:0-12632 GCA_051746665.1 Bacillota bacterium | reverse complement strand
AATAATTAAAGGAGGTCATTATGACTGAAGGATATATTCATTCAACAGAAAGTATGGGGACAGTTGATGGCCCGGGGATCCGCTTTGTTGTTTTTACTCAGGGCTGTCCGCTTCGGTGTCAGTACTGTCATAATCCTGATACCTGGAAATTAAAAGATGGCAAAAAAATAACAACTGAAGCATTAATTAAAAAAATAGTAAAAATCAAACCATATATAGAACGCTCAGGTGGTGGGATTACAATTTCAGGTGGAGAACCTACAATGCAGCTTGATTTCACTCTGGATCTTTTAAAAAAAGCTAAAGCTGAAGGACTGCATACAGCAGTTGATACTTCAGGTTATGTTGATCCCGAAAAATTCAAAAAACTGCTTCCTTATTTAGATCTGGTTCTTTTAGATATTAAAACACTGGATAATTTAAAACACCAAAATTTGACGGGGGTCAGCAACAAAAAGACTCTAAATATTTTAGAGCTTTTGGAAAAGGAAAAACAGCCTTATTGGATTCGACAGGTAATTGTCCCTGGCATTACAGATGATTTAGCAGAAATGCAAAACTTTGCTAATTATCTTAAAGATAAAAAATATTTAGAAAAAATTGAGCTGCTTCCATATCACGAATTAGGAAAGCATAAGTGGGAAAATTTAGGGCTTGAATATAAACTGGCTGCTGTTGATCCACCATCTGCTAAAAAAATGGCAGAGTTGAATGCTGTCTTTAAAAATTATAAAATAAATATAGCCTAAGCATAATTGATATTTTAAATTAACCCCAATCAAATTCGTTTTGGTTGGGGTCTTCTGTTTTTATGTCGAAAAATATGATATAATAAATAATACTAATAATTATTATCAGAAAGTAAAGTATTAAAAATAAGTGATTTACTAATAGGAGAAAAGAATATGTTGATACTTCAGGCTTTTTATTGGAATTGTCTTGATGACTGGTGGGAAGAAATAAGATCAATTGCAGATGAGATAGCAATTAAAGGTTTTGATACAGTCTGGCTTCCACCACCATCTAAAGGTATGGATGGTAAAAATTCAATGGGTTATGATATCAAAGAACACTATAATTTAGATTCTAAATTTGGAAATAAAAAAACTTTAAAAAAATTAATCAATAAACTCCATAAAAATAAGATTAATGTAATGGCAGATTTAGTCTTAGGTCATATGCTTGGTGGTGAAAAAGAATGGAATCCCCATTTTGAAAAGAAAACATATACCAGATTTGAGGAAAAAAACTTTCCCAAAAATCATATGCATTTTTGCCGTGAATGTGGTGGCTGCAGCAGCCGCAACAGTTTTGGTGAAACAATCTGTTATTATTCAGATCAAGAATATATGAAAGAAGAATTAATTAAATGGGCTGGCTGGCTGAAAAATGAGATTGGTTTTGACAGTTTTCGGCTTGATAATTTAAAAGATATGCGATGGGATTTCACTAAAGAATTTGTAGATCAATTTAGGGATAATACTTTTATGGTTGGTGAGTATTGGAATGGTGATGATCGGACATTACAGGAATTTATTGATCACAGTCAAATCAATTTATTTAATTTTCCACTTTATTACAGCATCAAAGAAATGTGTATGAATCCATTTTTTCCGATGCAGAGTATAGAAGGAGTTTCTAAAAAAAATAAAGTAAATTTCTTATCAAATCATGATATAGAACGAGAAGAAAGAGACTTTAATAAAGATGCAATTATTACAAATAAGGAATTAGGCTATGCCTACATTCTTTTTCAGGATAATCCAGCAGTTGTTTACTGGAATGATTATTTTAAATATGATTTAAAAGATAAATTAGATGAGCTGATAAATTTAAGAAAAAACTCCAGTCATAAACCGCTAGAAATAGTTAATTTAAATGATGATATTTATCATGCTAAACGCGGTAGATATAATTTAATCATTAATAATGGCTATGATGATTATTATTATTCAGCCCTAAAAGTTCAGGGTAGAGATTATGAAATTTTCATAGAAGATTAAAAATTAAAGCAGCAGAAAGGATTTTTTATGCTTGCAGAAATGGAAAATATTGAAGAAATTTTAAAAAAATATTACGGCTATAATACTTTTCGAAAAGGACAGGAAAAGGTTATAAAAAGTATTTTAGCTGGTAGGGACACAGCTGCAGTTATGCCAACAGGTTCTGGTAAGTCTCTCTGTTATCAAATTCCAGCCCTAATTTTTGAAGGACTTACAATTGTGATTTCACCTCTTATTTCACTGATGAAAGATCAGGTTGATGCTCTTAAAGAAATGGGCATTAAGGCTAACTATATTAACAGTTCAATCAGCAGTAAAGAGATGGAAAAAAGATTAGATGCAGCTGCAGCAGGAGAATATAAACTGCTCTATATAGCTCCAGAAAGACTAAATTCCTTTAGATTTATAAATTTGCTCAAAGAACTTGACATTGCAATGGTTGCTGTAGATGAGGCCCACTGTGTTTCTCACTGGGGTCATGATTTTAGACCAAGTTATTTAAACATTTCTCAAATTGTAGAAAGATTAAATAAAAGAGTAATCTTAACAGCTTTTACTGCTACAGCTACTCCAGAAGTGAAAAGAGATATTAGTGTTCAGCTAAAAATGGATAATCCATTAATTTATACAAGTGGCTTTGATAGACCTAATTTAAGTTTTAAAATTAGAAAAGGTATCGATAAAGATCAGTTTTTAAAAGATTATTTAAAGGTTAATTCTGATCAGCCGGGTATAATTTATGCAGCAACCAGAAAAGAAGTTAATAGAATTTATGAGCTGCTGAATAAATTAGATTATAAGGTTGCGAGATATCATGCTGGACTCACAGATCAGCAGCGAACAGAGGCACAGGAAGACTTTATTTATGATAAAATAAAGATAGTCATTGCTACAAATGCTTTTGGAATGGGAATTGATAAATCAAATGTCCGATTTGTAATTCATTATAATATGCCTAAAAATATGGAATCCTACTATCAGGAAGCTGGTAGAGCAGGTAGAGACGGTGAACCAGCAGATTGTTTTTTGCTTTATGCACCTGGTGATAAACATATACAGAAATTTTTAATAGATCAAGTCGGAACTGATGCTGACAGAAAAAAAGAACAGCTAAAGAAACTGCAGCAGATGGTAGATTATTGTCATACCAGCAAATGTCTGCGGGCCTATATTTTAAAGTATTTTGGTGAAAAAAATACTGCTGAAAAATGTGGTAACTGCAGCAGCTGTAATGATCAGCGTCAGCTGCAGGATATTACAGTTGAATCTCAAAAAATATTATCCTGTGTCTATAGATTGAATGAGGGCTGGGGGATTACAGTAACAGCAAAGGTTCTTGCAGGCTCTAAAAGTAAAAAGATTTTAGATTCTGATTTTGATCAGCTTTCAACATATGGTATTTTGGCTGATTATACAATCAAAGAAATTAAAAATTTAATTAATCTTTTAATAGCAGATGATTATCTCAGTCAGGCGGGAGCTAAATATCCTCTCTTAAAATTAAATAAAAAATCATATCAAATTATGAATGGTGAATTAAATGTTGAAAGAAGAATAGAAAAAGAACAGCAGCGGATTAGTGAAGATAGTGAACTATTTATGATTTTAAAAGATTTAAGAAAAGAAATATCTAAAAAAGAAGAAGTACCACCATATATAATTTTTCATGACAGCAGTCTTAAGGATATGTGCAGAATTCTGCCTCAAAATAAGACAGAAATGCTTCAGGTAAGTGGAGTTGGAGAAGTTAAATATTCACGTTATGGCCAGGATTTCTTGACTGCAGTCAAAAATTATGCTTAAATTATAAAAAGAACAGTTAATAAAAAAAATATCGTAAATATAATTAGTAGAAGTGGTATATAATTATAATATGATGAGGTGAGAACTTTGGATTTAGATAAAATACTGGCTCAAGGAAAAGTTCCAGATTTTTTGCTGCGTAAAGGTGTCAGAAGGCTTGTCAAAAAAAGAGCAAAAAAACAAAATAAATTGACAATAGAAGCAAGATCTGAATATTTAAATGATTTTATTAAGGAGCTAAAAAAGCAGCCCATTGCAGTTAAGACTGATGCGGCAAATGAACAGCATTATGAATTACCACCTGAGTTTTTTGAGAAAATTTTAGGTAGGAATTTAAAATACAGCTGCTGCTTCTGGTCAGATGATTTAAGTTATAAGAAATTAAAAAAACAAAATAATCTGCAGCAGAGATTGGATCAGGCTGAGGATCAAATGTTAAAGTTAAGTGCAGAAAGAGCAGAGATAGAAAATGGTCAAAATATATTAGAATTAGGCTGTGGCTGGGGTTCTTTTTCATTTTATCTTGCTCGAAAATATCCTGATTCAAGAATAATTTCGATGTCTAATTCCAGAGATCAGATTGATTATATTAATAAGCTGGCTGCAGCAAATAAGGTAAATAATTTGAGAGCAGTTAAAGCAGATATTAATAATTTTAGTACAGAAGCAAGATTTGATCGGATTGTTTCAGTTGAGATGTTTGAACATATGCGTAATTATCAAAAGCTAATGCAAAAAATAGATAATTTTTTGTTAGCTGAAGGAAAACTATTTGTGCATATTTTTTCGCATAAATTTTATCCATTTGTATATCAAAATCAAAAAAAGAGTGATTGGATGAGCCGCTATTTTTTCAGTGGAGGTACTATGCCAAGTCAGGATTTACTTCATTATTTTAGTGGTAATTTTAATTTAGAAAAACAGTGGGCTCTTTCAGGCAGTCATTATCAAAAGACTTTAGAAGCCTGGTTAGAGAATATGGATTATAAAAAAGACGAAATTTATCCAATTCTAGAATCAACTTATGGAGTAGAAGCTGCGGAAAAATGGTGGAATTACTGGCGCTTATTTTTTATTTCTTCAGCAGAATTCTTTGGTTATAATGGCGGTAATGATTGGTTTATCAGTCATTATCTCTTCAAAAAATAAAACGTAATGCTATATACAAAAATGAACCCATACATAATTTAAAAGTGTATGGGTTTGCTTTATTAACAGTATATTTTTCAAGATTATTGACTTTCAGGAAATTCAACTCTCGTTTTAGGTAAACTTTCTGGATAGTTATCCTGAATGAATTTAATTAATTTTTCTCTTAAAAATACTCTTAGTTCCCAGGCGGTTGGAGAATCATCAGCACTAACTAAAATTCTTAACTCCATTGTTTTTTCACTAGCATCAGTCACCTGGACTACCTTGACTTTTCCATCCCAGAGTTTATTGTCTTCTAAAAGCCGATCAAGTTCTTCTCTAATCGCATCAACTGAAATAGTATAATCTGTATAAAGGAAAACTGTTCCTAGAATAAAAGATGATTTTCTGGTCCAATTTTGAAAAATATTTTCAATAAAATAAGTTGTAGGAACAACAAGCCTTCTGCGATCCCAGACTTTGACAACAACATAAGTTAAATTAATTTCTTCAATCCAACCCCACTCACCATTTACTATTACCACATCCTGAACTCTAATTGGCTGAGCAATTGCTAATTGAATTCCTGCAATAATAGAAGCAATAATTTTTTGAGCAGAAAAACCAATTATAATACTTGCTACACCGGCTGAAGCAAAAAGACTGATCCCAATTCTTTTAATTGAATCAAAAGTCATTAAAGCAGCTGCAACTGCGATAAAAATAATTAGGACTTTAAAAACTCTTTCTAAAATTCTGTACTGTGTATGTATTTTTCTTGCTCTAAGATTATTACTGCTGTCAATTTTATGAGTATCATCTAAATAAAGTCTGATTAAACGCATCAATTTGATAACAAACCAGCTGATTAAAAAGATTAAAGTGATTTTTAGGAAATGATTAAAGAAATTCAAAATTTCATTACTTTTAGATAAATAGTAGAATGGAATTAATAATGAAATATTTAGCATTGTCAGCAGCAGTGGAATTTTAAGATTTTCTCTGATCTGTTTATAACGCTTTTCACTCAAATCCTTTAAAATAAATCTGGTGGAATATAAAAGCACAAAATATATAATTGTAAATGCTGTTACAGAAATAATGAAATTAATGTACATCTACTATCACCTCTTTCAAGTCTAATAATTTTTAATTTTTGAGTTCTTCAATCCAAAAGGCTATGTTTACCGTCCCAGACAATCTTTCGATAATTAACTTTATCAGTTGCTCCCTCAGTATTAAAAAAGAGCAGAGTTGAATTTTGATCTAACTGTAATTTTTCTTTTAAACTTTTTAATTTCTTTTTTTCCATTAAGAGTGCTAAAACTCCTAGACCAACAGCTCCTGATTCACCAGAAATTATTCTATCATCTTCTGCAATTGGATTAGCAAGAATCCTCATTGCCCTTGCAGCAGGATAATCACTACAGGAAATAAAGAAATCTGCATAGTCTCTTAAAATATTCCAGGCTATAGGATTTGCCTCACCACAGGCCAGGCCAGCCATGTCAGTTTTTAGATTTCCAGATGCTTTGTGGGCTTTAGAATCTGCAGCTGCAGCTGATTCATAAAAACAGGCTGCCTCTTTTGGTTCAATAATAGTGGTTATTGGATTCTTGTCATTTATATTTTGATAATAGCCTAAAATTGCGGCTGCCATAGAACCAACGCCCGCCTGCAGAAAGAGATGTGTTGGTTTTTCTAAAGCTTCTAATTCAAGCTGCAGTTCAACTTCTTGAACCATCGTAGTATATCCCTGCATAATCCAGTGAGGAATTTTTAAATATTCAGTTCGTGCGGTATCCTGCACTAAAATCCAATTTTCAGCTTCAGCTTTTTGTAAAACGAAATCTACGGTGTCGTCATAATCTAAATTTGTGACAATCGCTTTGGCACCTAAAGCTTCAATTGCCTTGACTCTATGTTTAGCTGAATTTTTTGGTAAATAAATAACAGCCTGATGACCTAATTTAGATGCTGCCCAGGCGACACCTCGACCATGATTGCCATCAGTTGCAGTGGTAAAAGTTAATTTTCCAAGTTTATTTTTTACATTTTTACTTTTTAAATAATCAAAACTTATTTTTTTAATATCTTTCCCCAGTTTTTCGGCCAATATTTTAGCTATGGCATAACTGCCACCAAGTGATTTAAATGAATTAAGATTAAAACGATATGATTCATCTTTAATGTAAATATTTTTAACTCCTAAATAGTTAGCTAAATTTTTTAGATTGTGCAGTGGAGTTGGTTTATAACCTCTGATAGAGCTGTGAAATTTCTTAACACCCTTCATTTTTTTTGGATCTAAAAAATCTATATTATTATTCTTTAAATTTTTATTTACGATTAATTTAATTTCAGCTAATAAATTTTCATTAGGCAAATTAAAAACTCCTTTCCAAGAGCAGTTTTTAAAAAAATACATTTCATATAAATTATATTAACATATAGCTTAAAAATTTCAACTTTAATTAATTTTTTGATATAATTTAACTTAAATAAAAGAATAAATATTATATTGATGCAGGTTTTTAACTAAAAACAAAGAATTAATATAGATGAGGAGGCTGAAAATATGGATATTACATGTGATCAAAGCTGTGATATGGGATATATTTATTTGCAGCAGTTTAAACAACATCAAAAAGAAGATTTTGATAAAAGTAGATTAATTGCATCCGCTCAGCCAATTGAAGTTATTGATAATATCTATCTTAAATTAAATAAACTTAACTGGCCTGACAAAAAATATATAGATGCCTTAATGGATGGAGATTTTATAGAAGAATTTCAAAATGATCTTGATAATAAGGCCTATCTAAAAGGAATTGAGCTGGAGCTAAATCAAAAAAGATTAGAGAGTATAATTGAGAATTATAAGCTTGCAACCTTTGAATTTAATGAAGATCAGTTTTATTATATTGCTTTTGCAAAAGATGAAAAAGTATTTAATTCTAAAAATTATGTTTATGCACTTTCAGAGAAAGAAGATGCATTTGTAATTATCAGCCGCAGTCAAAATAGGCGCTATCAAATTACTTTAGGAGAAGATAAAAAATCAGAAAAATCGTTAAGCCCTAAAATAGCTTATATTAAAGCTTTAATGTTTAACGATGAAGCTCCTTATGATATTGATTATCTTAAAAAATTAAAATTATATATCAGCAATGATGACTATTAAATTATATTAGAATATTTTAAAGCCGGGCTTTTACTGCCCGGCTTTATTAGTTAAAATCTATAATTTTTAATAATCTATTCTAAGGTTGTTCCGCTTAGAACTTCATTATTTTCAAATTCATCAGCAGCTATGTCTCTATTAATTCGACAGTTTCGGTGGATTCTAATATTTTTTGCAATAGTAATATCTTTTGCAATTAAATTCAAACCATTTTCCAGAGTATTTTCAGCATCTGAATTAATAGTGAAGTCACTACCGGATCCAATCTGAACATTTTCTTTGATTTCCACATTCTCATCAACTATAGTTTTATTTACCATAGCATTTTTTCTGATTATACAATCATTTAAAATAACAGAGTTTTTAACAAAAGCACCTTCTTCAATATATACTCCAGGAGAAATAACTGAATCTTCTACCCGCCCATTAACAATTGCTCCATTTGCTATTAAAGATTTTGTGCTGTTACTTTTAGCACCAAACTTAACTGGAGGTTTTTCCTCGCTGCGGGTATAAATTGGCCAGTTATCATCATAAAGATTTATCTCAGGTATATTTTCAGTTGTTTCAATATTTGCCTTCCAGTAAGACTGTACAGATCTAATGTTTCTCCAGAAACCTTCAAATTTAGAAACATAAATATCCTTATTTTCAGCAAGTAAATTAGGGATGATTTCTGAGTGAAAATCTACTGCGCCTTGACTGCAGTATTTTTTTAAGGCTTTTACTAAAACATCTTTTTTGAAAACAAAAATTCCCATTGAAACTAAATTTTTAGAAGGCTCTTTTTCCTGTCTAATATCCAGAAGTTTTGAATTGCGATCATAATCTAAAATTGATAGACAACTTGCATCATCATAAGGTATATTATTAGCTGCAATAGTTAGGTCAGCTTCATTATTTCTATGTTCTTCTAATAATTTTTGATAATTCATTTTGTAGACCAAATGTCCCGGTAAAAGTAAAATTTCTTCAGGCGCTTGATCTTCAATATAACTTATATTTTTATAAACAGAATGAGCATCACCCAGATACCAATCTTCACCCTTTTTACCTTTAAAAGGTTGCAGTATAGTAATTCCACCATTTTCGCGATCTAAATCCCATGGTTTGCCTATTCCTAAATGTTCTCTTAAAGAATAAGGCATATATTGAGTAACGACTCCGATATTTTCTAAACCAGAATCAACACAGTTACTTAAAGTAAAGTCAATTAATTTAAACTTACCAGCAAAGGGTAAGGCTGCTTTTGAACGATTTTTAGATAAAAGGTCGAGTTTACCACCAGCTTTGATTAGTGCAATTGTTTTATCCATTCGAATCCCCCCAAATATAGAATATTTTCTAATATTATACATATTATTATAACAGAATTAAGGTGAAATGTCATATCCAAATTTGCTTTTTTTATCTTTTTATTCATTAATTGATAAAAAAATTAAAACTGAATAAACTCATTTAAAAAAATATTTTAAGTATTACAAAATTATTTTAGATATACCTTGACTTTTAAAATTTTATAATCTAAAATATTATTGTAAGACTTAAACAAAAATTTTAAAATTTTAAAATATTATAACTAGGTGGTGGTTAAATGAATAATTTAAGTGCTTTCGATATTATAGGGCCGGTAATGATTGGACCATCCAGTTCACATACTGCAGGTGCCTGTAGAATAGGAAACTTAGCCAGAGAGATTGTTGATAATAAGCTGAAGGATGTTAAAATATATTTTCATGGATCCTTTAAAGAAACCTACAGAGGTCATGGCACAGATAAAGCAATTATTGGAGGTCTGCTGGGACTTAAAACTGATGACAGCAGAATAAAAAATTCTTTTAAGCTGGCAGAAGAAGCGGGATTCAGCTTTGATTTTTTTCCAGTTAACCTTGATGATGTTCATCCTAATACAATGAAGTTAGAAATTATAGATCAAAATGATGTTAAAACAACTATTGTAGCTTCTTCAATTGGTGGAGGTAATATACTAGTAACTGAACTAAATGGAACTGAAGTTAAATTAAAGGGAGAATATTATACTTTAATTACCTTCCATGACGATCAGCCTGGATTAATTGCTAAAATTTCGGAAGTTTTACAGATATATAATTTAAATATAGCAGAAATGGAAGTATTAAGAAAAGAAAAAGGACGTCAGGCAACTGCAATTATTAATTTAGATCAAAAGGTAGAAAAAAATATACTGCAGCTGCTTAGAGATATTCCTGGTATTCAAAGTTTAAAACTGGTTAAGCCATTAGTCTAAGGAGGTTTTGAGATGGAAGATTTTGATAAAATAGAAGAATTAATTGAGATAGCTGAAAATAATGATATTACGCTGGCTCAGGTTGTTATAAATAGAGAAAAGGATTTAACTGAAAAAACTGAAGCAGAAGTTAGAGATACAATGCGTCATTCCCTGCAGGTAATGCGAGAATCAATAGAAAAGGGCTTAAATGAAGATATTAAGTCAATGAGTGGTTTAACCGGTGGTGATGCTAAAAAGGTTGAAAAAGCGAGAAAAGAAGGTAAAAGTATTACCGGGGACCTTTTTTCCAGAATACTCTCACATACTTTAGCAGTTTCAGAATTGAATGCTGCTATGGGTAAAATAGTTGCCTGTCCCACAGCTGGATCCTGTGGTATTTTACCAGGTTCATTAATTACAATAGCTGATGAAAATGAGTTTACAGATGAAGAAATTATTGATGCCTTATTTGTGGCAGCAGGTTTTGGAGAGGTAATTGCCAAACAGGCTTCAGTTTCTGGTGCTGCTGGTGGCTGTCAGGCTGAATGTGGATCTGCTTCGAGTATGACTGCTGCAGCTATTACATATTTAATGGGAGGCAGCAAAAAAGAGGTTGCCGCTGCGGCTGCGATGGCACTTAAAAACTTACTTGGCTTAGTCTGTGATCCTGTAGCTGGATTGGTAGAAGTTCCCTGTATTAAAAGAAACACTATCGGCAGTAGTAATGCTGTAACTGCCGCAGAAATGGCACTGGCTGGAGTTGAGAGTGTAATTCCGGTTGATGAAGTTATTGTTGCTATGAAAAAAGTTGGGGACGCTCTTCCAGATTCACTTAAAGAAACTTCTCTGGGTGGCTTAGCTGCAACTCCAACTGCGCTCAAGATAAAAGAAGAGCTGCTTGAAAATTCATTATAAGGTTTAAAAAAATAATTAAATATAAAAGTAAAAGCTTCCCTGTCAGGAGATAATTCTGGCAGTGGAAGTTTTTTGTTTTTATTATAAATTTAACAGGGTTTCTAATCAAAATTTAATTTGTATATTAGATTTAAATGTAGTACAATTAAAGTGTGAAAAAAATATCATAAGGAGTGGTTTTAATGATAAAAGTTTTAACATCACCAGGAAAATATGTTCAGGGCAAGAAAGTAATTATGGAAATGGGAGAATATATTAAAGAGCTCGGTGAAAAGGCTTTAATTATTGCTGATCCTATAGTCAAAGAATTATTCATAGATGATTTAAAAGCTGGTTTAAAAGAATTAGATTATGAAATAGAATTTTTCAATGGAGAATGTTCTAAAGTAGAAATAGAAAGATTAAAGAAAAAGGCTGCTGCAGAAGGTGCAGAAATAATTATTGGTATGGGTGGAGGTAAGACTTTAGATACTTCCAAAGCTGTAGCACATTATTCTGACTTACCTGTAGTTATTGTTCCTACAATTGCTGCTACAGATGCTCCCTGCAGTGCTTTATCTGTTATTTATACTGAAGAAGGAGTTTTTGAAGAATATTTATTCTTACCCAAAAACCCTGATGTAGTAATCATTGACACTGAGATAGTAGCAAATGCACCAGTTAGATTCTTAGTTTCCGGTATGGGAGATGCTCTGGCAACTTACTTTGAGGCTGCTGCCTCTGCAGTAACGAGAGCTCCTGCAATGTCAGGTGGAGCGCCAACAATGACAGCTCAAAGTCTAGCTGAACTATGTTATAACACATTATTAGAATATGGAGTTAGTGCTAAAAAAGCTGCTGAAGCTGGTGTGGTAACTGAAGCATTAGAAAAAATTGTAGAAGCTAATACACTTCTAAGTGGACTTGGTTTTGAAAGTGGTGGCTTAGCTGCTGCCCATGCGATTCACAATGGTTTTACAGTTTTAGAAGAAACACATGCTAAAACTCATGGTGAAAAAGTTGCCTATTCAACTCTAGTTCAGATGGTACTTGAAGATAGAGATCCAGCAGAAATCGAAATGGTAATGGATTTCTGTAAAGAAGTTGGACTGCCAACTACTCTAGCTGATTTAGGAATAACTGATGTAACTGATGAAAAAATTCTTAAAGTAGCTGAAGCTAGCTGTGCTGAAGGTGAAACTATCCACAACATGCCATTTGCAGTAGATGCAGAAATGGTTAAAGATGCAATTTTAGCAGTTGATGTTCTTTAAATTCAATTTAAAAGCAACAGCTAATTAAGCTTTATAAATTATAGTTATAATTCAAATCCCTTTGTGAGTTTTAAAGCTCATAAGGGGATTTTTTT
>JBNJFG010000019.1:0-35302 GCA_051746665.1 Bacillota bacterium | reverse complement strand
AATGAATATGGGATAGAATTTGGAGAGGGATGTGACGAACTAATAAACTTTTTGATGGAACATTTAATTGGTTAATTTTATAAATTAAATGTCTCTAAACCCCATCCAATCAAGAACAAAAAATATTGACTTTTCCACCCAAATAATATACTCTAAATACACGTAGGGATAATCGAATCAGAAGTGTTAATACCTAAAAGATCAGATGCTTTTCAATTTTTCATATTGGAAATTCTACTTAAACAACTCTAAATATTTTTCTAAAAATGGTCTTTTTTATTGTCGTCAAGACAGCTTACTAAGTAACTTATACAGCTCACAAATGCTGTTAGATCAATAAGTACTAATTTATTTAAAAAAATCCTTGACGATAATCAGAGTAGCTGTTATAATATTTATTGTTGCTTAAGAAAAGTTTTAACTGTGCGCCCGTAGCTCAACTGGATAGAGCGTCTGACTACGGATCAGAAGGCTAGGGGTTCGACTCCTCTCGGGTGCGCCATTTTAAATTTTTTTAACTTTTGATTTTCAGGAGATATTCTATGGAAGATGATATAAAATATATGAAGATGGCCCTGGCAGAAGCCAGGAAGGCTTATCAAAGAGCTGAAGTTCCAATTGGTGCAGTTGTTATCTGTAATGATCAAGTTGTTGGCCGTGGGTTTAATCTCCGGGAGCAAACTCAGGATCCGACTTCTCATGCCGAAATGATTGCTCTAAGAGAAGCTGCTAAAAATGAGGCTAGCTGGCGCTTGGAAGATTGCCAGCTTTATGTGACTTTAGAGCCCTGCCCAATGTGTGCAGGAGCAATTTTGCAGTCACGGATAAAACGTCTTGTTTATGGAGCCAGTGATCCCAAAGCGGGAGCTGTTAATAGCCTTTATCAACTATTAAATGATGATCGTTTTAATCATCAGGTAGAAGTTGAAGCAGGTGTGATGGAAAAAGAAGCAGCTCAGCTTTTAAAAGATTTTTTCCGTGATTTAAGAGAACGGAAGGATGGGTGAGTCTGGCTGAAACCGCTTGACTCGAAATCAAGTAGACAGTTTTACTGTCTCGAGGGTTCGAATCCCTCTCCTTCCGCCATAAGAATTAATCATTTATATCATTCATAGATTATATATAAATTTTCAAAGTATAGATTACGGAGAGGTGTCCGAGTCTGGCTTAAGGGGCCCGCCTGGAAAGCGGGTGTAGGCTTTCACCTACCGAGGGTTCGAATCCCTCCCTCTCCGCCATTAAAAATTTTATAATTTTTTATTAATGTTTGGCCGTACTAAATGGGGCGGTAGCGGTGCCCTATAACCTGCAAACCGCTATAGCAGGATTGAAGCCGTGGCTGAGGATTTTTTCTTTCAGGGTCTGGCCCTGATAAGTAGTGTTGACAATTGGGTCTCGCGCAATGAAGTCTTGTGAACCCCGTCAGGTCCGGGAGGAAGCAGCGGTAAACAAGTCGCTTCATGTGCCGCGAGGGTGCCTGGTTCGAGCTAACTGTCAGGGTAACGCCTGGGAGAAAATCTTCGAAACACGGTGTGCGGCCAATTTTTTTAAACACCCGGAATAGGGTGTTTTTGTTATATAATACTATTTTAGAGGTGAAAAAAATGTCCTTTCTCTCTCTGTATCGAAAATATAGGCCAGAAAATTTTAATGATCTGATTGGACAGGATCAGGTTAAACAGACTTTAAAAAATGCTTTAAAAAATGATAGAGTAGCTCATGCCTATCTTTTTGCTGGACCTCGAGGAACTGGTAAAACTTCCACAGCAAAAGTTTTTGCTAAATCACTTAATTGTGCTAACCCTAATGAAGATCATGAACCCTGTGGTGAATGCAATTCCTGTCAGCGTATAGAAAAAGGAAACTCTCTTGATGTAATTGAAATTGATGCTGCTTCTAATCGGGGTATCGATGAAATTAGAGAACTGAGAGAAAAGGTGAAATTTTATCCTGGTGAAGGCAAATATAAAGTATACATTATAGATGAAGTTCATATGTTAACCAAAGGTGCTTTTAATGCTCTTTTAAAAACATTGGAAGAGCCTCCAGAAAGTGTAGTATTTATTCTGGCAACAACTGAGCCACATGAGGTTATTACAACTATTATGTCCCGCTGTCAGCGTTTTGACTTTACATTATTAACCTTAACTAATCTAAAGAAGCGATTAAAATATATTTCAGATTCAGAGGGTTATGAAATTGACAGAGAAGCACTTGATATTTTAGCCCGTAGTGCTCGTGGTGGAATGCGAGATGCAATTAGTCTTTTAGATCAGGCTATTTCTTTTAGTGATGGGCAGCTAAGTGCTGAAGAAGTCACTAGAATGCTGGGGCGAATTAATAAATCAGATTTAAAGCAGTTTTTAATTTATCTAAGCAAAAAAGAAAGCCAGCAGGCTTTGGAATTGTTAAACAAACAGCTCGAGGCTGGGCTTGGTATAGAAAGATTTAGTGATGAATTGATAGAATACTGCCGCGAATTACTTTTGATTAAAGAATGTGGTATTGATTCTGGTATATTAGAATATTCACGCAGTTATTTAGAAGAAATTGCTTCTGTAGCTGCAAATTTAAGTACTAAAGAAATAACAAACATTATTGATGAATTTGCATCTTTAAAAGAAAAATTACGCTCAAGTGCAAGACCCCGTTTACAATTAGAGATATGTGTTATAAAATTAAGTAGTAGAGAAAGTAGCAGCAGTTTAGAAACGAGGCTTTCAGAACTTGAGTTTAAATTAGAAAATATATTAAACAGCAGAGATGATTCTGGTTTTAAAAAAGAGCTTAATCTTAAAAAACCGGCAGCTGCAGCTAACAGTAATCAAGACAAACAATCAAAAATAAAAGAAGAAAAAATAGAATCTACAAACGAAAAAGTTGAAAATGAAGATAAAAAAGATATTAAAACAGCAAGACCAGAGAAGCCAGCCAAAACAACAAATAATGCTGGTGTTAGTCTGAAGTATGTTAAAGAACATTGGGCCAAAATTCTAAATGAAATACGTCAGCTTGATGTTTCTGTACAGGCTCTTTTAAGAGAAGGTGAGCCAACAGCTGTAGATAACAAAACAGTTATTGTTTCTTTTCCTGAAAGCAAGAAATTTCATTATAAAGGTACTGTTTCTAATAAAGCATTAATTTCTAGAGTTTTAAGAAATGTTCTAAATGAAGGTGTAGAATTAGAAATTCAACTTGGTGCTAAAAAAAAAGATCTAACTGAAAAAACAAATGAAAAACTTGATAAAAAGCACAAGGATGATCTTGATTTAGTTGAGGAAAGTAGTTCTGAAAAAACAAGGGAAATAGATAATCAGAGCCAAGATGATAATACACAAAAAAATATGATAGATGATTCTCATACAGCTAAAAATGATTTGCAAACTAAAACACCAGCTTCTCAAATTGACAAAAAAAATAATGAGCTTGCCGGTGATTTAGATATAGAAAATTTGGCCAGAATTTTTTCTGGTGAAATCATTGAAGTTGATCAATCAATTTTGGAAAATAGAGGAGGAAATTAAAATGAATATGCAAAAAATGATGAAACAAGCACAAAAGATGCAGGCTAAAATGGCTAAAATGCAGGAAGAACTAGAAGAAAAGACACTTGAGGCGACTGCAGGTGGTGGAGCTGTTAAGGTAGTAGTTAATGGTAAACAAGAGATTGTTGATCTGCAGATTGATCCTGAAGTAGTTGATCCAGATGACGTAGAAATGTTAGAAGATTTAGTGCTGGCAGCTGTGAATCAGGGTATGCGCGAAATTCAGGAAATGGTAAATGATGAAATGGGTAAAGTAACTGGTGGAATGAATCTACCAGGAATGCCTTAATGAACCCATATCCTAAACCAATGGGGAAATTGATCGGCGAGCTTAGTAAACTGCCTGGAATAGGGCCTAAAACTGCTCGCCGTCTTTCTTTTTATATACTGGGCCAGCCTAAAAATGATGTTAAAACTTTAGCAGATGCATTAATTGAAGCGCGCGAAAAAATTAATTATTGTTCAAACTGTAATCATCTAACTGAAGGTGATACCTGTACTTTCTGTCAGTCTGAAGAGCGGGACAGAACCTCCATATGTGTTGTGGAAAGTCCTCGTGATGTTGTAGCCATGGAAAAGACAGGTGAATATAAGGGTCTTTATCATGTGCTGCATGGTGCTATTTCACCGATGGATGGTATCGGACCAGATGAAATAAAAATTAGGTCCTTAATTCCCCGTTTAGAAAAAGATAAGGTTACAGAAGTTATAGTAGCAACTGATCCTAATGCAGAGGGTGATGCTACTGCGATGTATCTTGCTAAACTAATCAAACCTTTAGGGGTAAAAGTAACTCGTATCGCACACGGAATCCCTGTTGGCGGAGATTTAGAATATGCAGATGAGGTAACTCTCTCTAAGGCTTTAGAAGGAAGAAGAGAATTATAAAAAATTCATGTACACGCACCGTGAACCTGTCGGATCTTGTCGCTGTTTTTATTACGCAAGGCAGATAAGACAGAGAAGTCCCTTTTTGAGGGGCTTTTTGCTTTATTATTAGTAAAAATCAAAAACTATATTTCGACATAAATCGGGTGGTTCACGGTGCGTGTACGTTTCTTCTGCTTGACATTTATTCATTACTTTGTTAAAATACTTAAAATATTAGATAGTTGTTTTACATAATAATTATCCATTTATCTCATTTTTTACATATAAATATAAAAGTATTAAGTAGTTCTTAGTTCATAATTTTAAGTATTAATTTTCACAAAACTCAAGGAGGTTGGTTATGGAAAAAATAATTAAAGAAGGCTTGACTTTTGATGACGTTCTGCTGATACCAGCAGAATCAAATGTAGTTCCAAAAGAAGTAAGTACAAGATCTAAACTAACTGATGATATCTATTTAAACACACCTATTATTTCTGCAGGGATGGATACGGTTACTGAAGGTTCTATGGCAATTTCAATGGCTAGAGAAGGTGGTCTGGGTGTAATTCACAAGAATATGCCTATAAAAGCTCAGGCAGCAGAGGTTGATCGTGTAAAACGCTCTGAAAGTGGAGTAATAGTTGATCCTTTCTTTTTGTCACCTGATGCACTGATAGAAGAAGCAGAAGCTTTAATGTCTAAATATCATATTTCAGGAGTACCGATTGTTGATAAAGATGAAAAATTGCTTGGAATTTTAACAAACAGAGACCTTCGCTTTGTAGATGATTATAAACGTCCTGTTTCAGAAGTGATGACAGAGGAAGAACTTGTTACTGCCCCAGTTGGTACTGATTTAGAGGGAGCAAAAGCACAGTTAAGAAAGCATAAAATTGAAAAATTGCCAATAGTAGATGAAGATGGAGTTTTAAGAGGTTTAATTACTATTAAAGATATCGAGAAAGCAAAACAATATCCACAGGCATCAAAAGATAAAAGAGGAAGATTGCTGGTCGCAGCGGCAGTTGGAACTGGAAAAGACACAGATGCTAGAGTAGAAGCACTTGTGGAAGCAGGTGTTGACATTTTAGTGATTGACACTGCTCATGGTCATTCTCAAAATGTGCTAAATGTGGTTAAAAAAATTAAAGATGAATATCCAGAACTACCTATAATTGCAGGTAATGTAGCAACTGCAGAAGCAACGGAAGCACTTATTAAAGCAGGGGCAGATGTAGTTAAGGTAGGTATTGGTCCTGGATCAATTTGTACTACAAGAGTTGTAGCTGGTGTTGGTGTTCCTCAAATAACAGCAATTAATGATTCTGCCAGAGTCGCTAAAAAATATGGTAAGACAGTTATTGCTGATGGAGGAATAAAATATTCAGGAGATATTGTTAAGGCTATTTCTGCTGGAGCCAATACAGTGATGATTGGTAGTCTGCTGGCAGGTACAGAAGAAAGCCCAGGTGAACTTGAGATCTACAAAGGTAGAAGTTATAAAGTGTATCGTGGTATGGGTTCAGTTGGAGCTATGAAACAGGGAAGTAAAGATCGCTATTTTCAGGAAGATGAAACTGAAGCAGAAAAATTTGTGCCCGAAGGTATTGAGGGAAGAGTTCCTTATAAAGGTACCTTAGCAGAGACTATTTATCAGCTTCTTGGTGGATTGAAATCTGGTATGGGTTATTGTGGAACCCCTGATATTGTTTCCTTAATTGAAGATTCACAGATGATTAAAATTTCTTCAGCTGGTCTTCGCGAAAGCCATCCTCATGATGTAAAGGTAACAAAAGAAGCACCTAATTATAGTGTTGATTAAAAAAATTAAATTAAGATTTTCAAATTAACTCTCTGTAATTTATTTTGCAGAGAGTTTTTTTAAGCTTCTTAGTTCAGGAAACAAAAAGCGTTTGTTGCTAGTTTAACAGAAAAAATAGGTCAATAGTATTAAGATTATATTTGGAAATCAGAATATGAATAAAAATTATAATAAGAATTCACACTGCTATCAAAGTTCACAACAGGGGGAATTAATAATGAACGATAAAAATAGACAGGAAGAAAATTTAATCATCATTGGTGGTGGCCCGGGCGGATTATCTGCCTCAATTTATGCTGCTAGAAATGGTGTTGCACCATTAGTTTTAAACGGTCCGGAGCCAGGCGGCCAAATCACAACAACATCTGAATTAGAAAATTATCCAGGCTTCCCAGAACCAATTGGTGGTTTTGAGTTAACTCAGCAAATGACAGAGCAAGCAGAAAATTTTGGTGTTCGCTTAAAATATGAAAGTGCAGAAGAAGTTGATTTTTCTGGAGATAAATTTACTGTTAAAACAGAAACCAGAGAATATATAGCAGATTCTATTATTATTGCAACTGGAGCTGAACCTAGAACCTTAGGTTTAGAAAAGGAAGATAGTATGCGAGGTAATGGAGTTTCCTATTGTGCAACTTGTGATGCAGCTTTCTTTAGAGATAAAGAAGTAGCAATCGTAGGTGGTGGAGATACAGCTTTATGGGAAGCAACTTTTCTCGCTAAGTTTGCCTCTACAGTTTATATTATTCACCGTCGTGATAAATTTAGAGGTGCTAAAATTTTAGGTGACAGAGTTAAAGCCAAAGAAAATATTGAAATCCTTTGGGATACAGAGGTTAAAAATATTAAGGGTGAAAATAAATTTGAAGGAATTAGAATCTTTAATAATAAAACTGATGAGGAAAGAGATCTTGATGTAAAGGGACTCTTTATTGCTATTGGACATAAGCCGAGAACTAAATGTCTTAAAGGACAGATTGAGCTTGATGACTATGGATATATTGTAACTGATAAAAAACAGCATACTAATATTCCAGGAGTTTTTGCCTGTGGTGATGTTCAAGATCCAGATTATAGGCAGGTTGTTATCGCAGCTGGTTCTGGTGCTAAATCAGCAATTGAGGCTTCAGAATATATTGAAGAAAAAGAGAATTCTTTCCCCGCAAAAGAAGTTAAGATGAAAAATCATGCTGCTTCCGATGATTCTAAAAGTTCATCAGATACAGCTGAAAAAGAAGAAGGCGGATTAAGTCTCAGTCTTAGTTTAGATTAAATAAACTTTATCTAAAAGTGAAATTTTAAGTTTGCAGCAAAATATTAAAATATAATATTTAATGAGACGATTAAATTAAGAGTCGACAGAACATCCTAAGAACCTAGTCAAGGATGCTTTAGTCGACTTTTCTTTTATTGCATTAGTGGGACGATTATTATATAATTAAAATATAATTAAGATTATTTTAACAAAGTTTTGAGAGGGGCTGGCAGTTTTGACAGAAGGTTTTTTTATTACATTTGAAGGTATTGAGGGTTCAGGTAAGACAACACAGATTAATTTGCTGGCAGAATATTTAAAAAATAAAGGTTATGATGTTCTAGTTAGTAGAGAACCAGGGGGAACTCCCTTGGGTGAAAAAATCAGGCATTTACTTTTAGATCCTCAATATGATTCGATGGATTATAGAACTGAAATTCTTCTTTATGCCGCCGATAGAGCCCAGCATGTTAAAGAAAAGATAAAACCTGCCTTAAAAAAAGGGAAAATAGTTATTTCTGATAGATTTGCAGATTCTAATTTGGCCTATCAAGCAGCTGGACGTGGTTTAGATTATGAGATAGTGTATCAAATTAATGATTGGGTAATTGATTCCACCTGGCCTGATTTAACATTTATTTTGGATATTGATATTAAAGAAGGCTTGAAGCGGGCAAGGGCACAAAGTTTCGATGCTGAAGGAGATAGATTAGAAAGAGAAGTAGATGATTTTCATCAGCGGGTAAGGGATGCATATTTAAAGATGGCAGAAAAAGAACGTTTTGCTCTGGTAAATGCAGGTGAAAGTATAGAACAAGTCCAAAAAAATATAGAAAATATTATTAGCAGGAGGTTATTCTAATGGAAAAAAGAGCAGACACAGGTAAAACAGTTAAAATGGTAGTTGCCATAGTACATGACCATGATGCAGCTGATCTTTTGGAATCACTCACTACTTCTGGTTTTCAGGCAACAAAAATGGCATCCACAGGTGGTTTTTTGCGCGAAGGGAATACTACTTTTATGATTGGTTCAGATGAAGGCCATGTAGATGAGGTATTAGAAATAATTAGAGAAAATTGTGAGTCACGCAAAAAAACAGTGGCGCCTATGTCACCTGTTGCTAATTCATTAGAAGGATATTATTCTTTTCCTATGGAAATTAAAATTGGGGGAGCAACTGTATTTATCATAGATGTAGAACAATTTATTAAACTTTAAGCTAAGAGGAGTTTTTAAATGAGTTTTAACTCAATTATTGGTCAAAAAGAAGCCATAGAAATTTTAGAAGATGAAATAGAAAAAAATAGAATTAGCCATGCCTATCTTTTTTCTGCTGCAGATGGCAGCGGCAAATCAAAACTGGCTTTTGAATTTGCAAAGGCCAGTTTTTGTGAAGAAGATGGAGTAGACAGCTGCGGCACATGTATTAACTGCCGCAAAATGGATCATCAGAATCATCCTGATTTTAAAACTATTTCTGTACTTGAAGATAAAACTGCTATTTCTATTGATCAAATTAGAGAATTAAAAAAAGAAATAGCTTATAAACCTTATGATAGTGATCATAAGATATATGTTATTGACCCAGCAGAAAAGTTAACAAAACAAGCAGCAAATTCACTTTTAAAAACTTTAGAAGAACCGCCATCTTTTGCTACCATTATTTTACTTGCAGAAGACAGCGGCAAACTGCTGCCAACACTTGTATCTCGATGTCAGCAGATTAAATTAAGTAGTGTAAGTCAACAAAAAATTAAAGACTTACTTTTAGGAGAAGGTTTAAATAAACAGCAGGCAGATATAGTTAGTATTGCTGCTGCTGGAAGCCCGGGTAAAGCACTTGATATTACTAAGATAGATAACTATTTTGAGCACCGTCAAGAAATTTATAATTTTTTAAAAAAGATCAAAGCTAAAAACACGATGGAAATTTTTAAAATCACAGATAAGTTATGTTCACTGCTTAAAAATGATTTCCCCTGTTTTGATTTGCTATCAGACTGGTATCGCGATATAATGATGATTAAACAGGATTATCTGGATGCAGTGATTAATAAAGACTATTTAGAGGAGTTAAAAGAACTAGCTGCAGAGTTAAGTCTGCAGACTATAATTAGAAATTTAGAATTAATTGCTCAGAGTCAAGAATATATAGAACGTAATATCCGAGAGAAACTTAGTCTGGAAGTCTTATTTTTCAAACTGCGCCAGCCTGATCAAGAATAGATAAATGAGGTGTGTATTTTAATGAATACGGTAGTTGGAGTTAGTTTTAAAAAAGCCGGAAAAATCTATTATTTTGATCCTGGTGAACTTGAAATAGAAACCGGCGATTATGTAATAGTAGAAACTGCCCGGGGTATAGAATATGCCGAAGTAGTTGTTGGTAAAAAAGAAATATCAGATGATGAGATAGTTTCGCCTTTAAAAGATGTAATTAGAAAGGCAACTTTAAGAGATAGAGATAAATATGAAAAAAACTTAGAATTAGAAGAAGAAGCATATGATATTTGTTTAAAGAAAATTGATAAGCATAATCTGCCAATGAAATTAATAGATGTAGAATATACTTTTGATCATAATAAAATTATATTTTATTTTACTGCAGATGGAAGAGTTGATTTTAGAGAACTTGTTAAGGATTTAGCATCTGTATTTAAAACTAGAATTGAATTGAGACAGATTGGAGTCAGAGATGAAGCCAAAATGTTGGGAGGTCTAGGCCCCTGTGGTTTACCTATTTGCTGTGCTACTTTTTTGAGGGATTTTCAACCAATCTCAATTAAAATGGCAAAAAAACAGGATCTTTCACTTAATCCTTCTAAAATATCTGGCCTTTGTGGTCGTTTGATGTGCTGTCTGCAGTATGAAGCTCAAACCTATAAAGATTTAAAAAAATTGATGCCCAATGTAGGCGAAAAAATTGAGTTAGAGATGGGAAAAGGAAAAGTAATAGATCGAAATCTTGTTAAGCACACTGTAGAAGTTGATATTGGAACAGATGAAAATTTAGAAGTAGATGTAGATGACCTAGATGAATATGATTTAAATTGATTTGAAAGGAAGGAAATTTAATGGATCAAGAAATATTAAGCAGTCTTGCCCATTTTCAGGAGCAAATAGAGGCACTTTCCCTCCGTTTTCATAAACTTAAAGATATTACCTATCAGCTTTATAAAGAAAATGAAGAATTACAAAGAGAAAATGACGAGTTAAGATCTCTGCTTTTTAAAGATCAAGAAGAAGCAGAAGAAGCTGTGGTTGAAAAAGAAGGTTACAGTAATTTAATTCATATTTATGATGAAGGTTATCATGTTTGTCCTTTAAGTTTTGGAGAAAAGAGAAAAGGAGATTGTCTTTTCTGTTTAAATCTGCTAGATAATCAGGGTAAGGAGAAATAAGTAATGGAAGAAATTCATTATCTAATTGAAGATGAGCTTGAAATTATTCAAGATGATAGATTTTTTAAATTTGGAACCGATTCTGTACTTTTAGCAAATTTCGTTAAACTCCGAAATGGAGATAAAGTAATTGATCTTGGTACAGGCAGTGGTGTGATTCCACTGCTTTTAGCATATAAAAATAATAATGTAGAAGTAACCGGAGTTGAAATTCAGGCTGAGGCTGCTGATTTAGCAAAACGTAATGTAGAATTTAATAATCTAGAAAAAGACATTAAGATTATAAATGCTGATCTCTGCAGTTTAGAGTCAAAACTGGAAGCTGGGAGTTTTGATGTGGTTGTATCTAATCCACCATATCTGCCTGTTGAAGGTGGGAAAATGAAAGAAAATGATTATATAGCCATTGCCAGACATGAAATCCATGCGGATTTAGAAGATGTAGTAGCTGCTGCTGCCAGACTTTTAAAATTTGGCGGTCATTTTTTCCTTGTTCATAGAGCTGAAAGATTAACAGAAGTTATTGAAACTTTAGCTCAATATAACTGTCAGGCTAAAGAGCTGAGGTTGGTCCAAGCTCGCCGAGATAAAGAGGCAGATATTTTTATGCTTAAGGCGAAAAAGGGAGCTAATCCTGGCCTAAGGATAAAACCAGTTTTAATTATTTATCAGGATAACAGCAGCGAATATACTGCAGAACTAAAAGAAATTTATGGTCAAAAATAACATTTGAGATAATTTTTTAATTATTATTGTACAGGGGGTTATTTTTTGCAAGCAGCAAAGCTTTATTTATGTGGAACTCCGATTGGTAATTTAGATGATGTGAGCCAGCGGCTGCTGGATACATTAAAAAAGGTTGATCTTATTGCCTGTGAAGATACCCGCAGAAGCCAGAAACTTTTAAATTATTTTTCTATTAAAACAAAAATGTTAAGCTATCATGAGCACAATGAAAAAGAAAGAAGCAGAGAACTGATTAAGCTTTTAAAAGAGGGCAAAGAAATCGCTCTAGTCAGTGATGCCGGGATGCCTGGAGTATCTGATCCAGGAGAGATTTTAGTAAAAAAAGCTGTAGAAGCAGGGATTGATGTGATACCGATTCCGGGGCCGAGCGCTTTTTTGGCAGCTCTGGTAGTTTCTGGACTTGATATTTCATCTTTTTCATTTAAAGCTTTTATTCCTCGCTCCGGCAAAAAACGGCAGGAATTTTTAGAAGAATTAGCTTTAGCTAAAGATACAACAGCTTTTTACGAATCTCCTTATAGGCTTAAAGACACACTCAAAGATCTCAGTCAATTCAGCTCAGAATTAGCTTCTCGTCAGGCAGTTGTTGCCCGTGAAATTACAAAAATACACGAAGAAAAATATTATGGAACAGTTGACGAGCTTGAACAGAGACTTAGAAATCAGGAAATTAAAGGGGAAATTGTTGTCGTCATTGCCGGACGCAGTGAAATTGAAGAAGAAAGTGAAGGCTGGGAAGAATTAAGTATTTTGGAACATCTTAAACTTCTAATTGAAAGTGGAATGACAAAAAAGCAGGCTATCAAGAAGGTTGCCAGCTTGAGGGGACTGCCCAAAAGTGAAGTTTATAAAGAGGCAGTTGTTATTTCAGTTGATAAGAATAAATTTTAATAAATAAATTTCGAAAGGATGATAATTTTGAGCAAAGATACTTATTATGTAACTACACCAATTTACTATCCAAGTGACAAACTACATATCGGTCATGCTTACACAACAGTGGCTGCTGATACTATTGCCCGTTATAAGAAAATGTGTGGTTTTGATACTATGTTTTTAACTGGTTCTGATGAACATGGTCAGAAAATAGAGCGTAAAGCTGAAGCAGCTGGCAAAGAAACTAAAGAATATGTTGATCAGATAGTTGAATCTTTTAAGGAATTATGGGATAAGCTTGATATTGACTATGACTATTTTATTCGTACAACTGAAGAGCGTCATGAAAAAGTAGTTCAAAAAATATTTAAAAAGCTTTATGATAAAGGTGATATTTACAAAGGCAATTATGAAGGCTGGTACTGTACTCCCTGTGAGTCTTTTTGGGCTGAAAGGCAGCTGGAAGAAGAAAATGAAGAAAAAGTATGTCCTGACTGTCACCGTCCGGTAGAATGGGTTGAAGAAGAAAGTTACTTCTTTAAAATGGGTAAATATGCAGATCGTCTTTTAGAACATATAGAAAGTCATCCGGAGTTTATTGAGCCAGAATCACGTCGTAATGAAATGGTCAATTTTATAGAAAATGGTCTTGATGATTTAAGTGTATCTAGAACTACTTTTGACTGGGGAATTCCAGTTCCAATTGATGAAGATCATGTAATTTATGTTTGGATCGATGCTTTAAGTAATTATATTACTGCAGTTGGTTATCAAACAGATCCAGAAAACTTCGAGCATTACTGGCCAGCAGATTTACATCTGGTGGGAAAAGATATTTTGCGTTTTCATACAGTAATTTGGCCGATAATTTTAATGGCTTTAGATTTAGAGCTGCCTAATCAAGTATTTGGACATGGCTGGCTTTTAAGTGATACTGGTAAAATGTCAAAATCTAAAGGAAATGTTGTTGATCCAGTTGTTTTAATAAATGATTTTGGTAAAGATGCTATTCGTTATTATCTGCTGCGTGAAGTAGCTTTTGGTACCGATGGAACTTATTCGACTGAAGCTTTAATTCAGCGAATCAACTCTGATTTAGCAAATGATCTTGGTAATCTTTTAAACAGAACTGTGTCGATGGTTGAACAGTATTTTGACAGTGAAATTCCTGAGCCATCAGTAAAAGAAGCAGTAGATAAAGAACTAATTGATCTTGCTGCTGAGACTAAAGCAGAGGTAGAAACACAGATGGAAAAGTTAAAATATACTGTTGCTTTAGAAAAAATTTGGAATTTTGTTCGTCGTACAAACAAATATATTGACCAGACTGCGCCCTGGGTTCTGGCCCGTAAAGAAGAAGATCGTGAACGATTAAAAACTGTGCTTTATAACCTGTTAGAATCCCTCAGGATTATTGCTGTAATGTTAAAACCATTCTTAACTGAAGCCCCTTCTAAAATGGGTGAGCAGCTTGGTCAGTTAGAAGCTATCAAAAATGCCGGCTGGAATGATACAGAGTGGGGAGCATTAAAAACTGGGGTTAAAGTATATAATGGAGATCCAATGTTTCCAAGAATAGATTTAGAAGAATACTTTGAAAAAGTTGAGGCTCGTAAAGAGGAGTCCAAATCAGAAAATAAAAAGGAGGAAAACAATTTGGAATTAGCAGAAGTTAAAGATAGGATTACTTTCGAAGAATTTATGGATACAGATATTCGAGTTGCTGAGATTATAGAGGCTGAAAAAATTGAGGGCAGCAACAAATTACTTAAATTGAAAGTCGATATTGGTCTGGAGAAAAGACAATTAGTTGCAGGAATTGCTAAGCATTTCAGTGCCGAAGATGTGATTGGCCGTAAGATTCTGATTGTCGCTAATTTAGAACCGGCTACAATTTTTGGGGTTAAATCAGAAGGAATGATTTTAGCTGCAACTGATCCAGAAGAAAATATGGTTTTATCAACAGTTAGTGATGATATAGCAAATGGAAGTCAGGTAAAATAAATTTCAATTAGGGGGAATTAACAATGAAAGATAGAGAAAATATACCGAAAGCAACAATTGAAAGGCTCCCTTTATATTATAGATGTCTTGATAAGATGGATACTTTTGAAGATGTTGATGTAGTTTCTTCTAAAGACTTGGGGGGGAAACTGGATATTCCATCAACTCAGGTGCGTAAAGATCTTTCTTATTATGGAGAGTTCGGTCGCCGTGGGGTTGGATATAATGTGAATGAGCTGAGAAAGTCAGTAGGTAAAATTTTAGGTGTCGATAGAATTTGGCCAGCAGTACTGGTTGGGGCTGGTAACTTAGGTCATGCTTTAGTTAATTATAAAAGTTTTTCTATGATGGGTTTTGAAATCACTCATGTTTTTGATAATGATCCAGCTAAAATTGGAACTAAGATTAATGATCGCGAAGTTCAAAGTGCTGATAAAGTAGATAAGGTAGTAAGAGAAAATGATATTAAATTAGGGGTAATTGCAGTTCCAACTGATGAAGCTCAGGCTGTCGCTGAAGAGATGATTGAATCAGGAATTAAAGCAATTTGGAACTTTGCTCCAACAAGACTTCGGGTTCCAGAAGAGATTGAAGTTAAAAATGAAGATTTAGCAGTAGGAATAGTTTCTTTGATATATCATTTAAGCTGGCAGGAAGAAATTGAAGCAAAGGGTGAATAAAGAAGTGAGAATAGAAACAGCAGTTTTATCCAGCGGCAGTAAAGGTAATTCTACTTATATTCGAGCTGGAAAATATTCTGTTTTAATTGATGCTGGTTTAAGTGGTAAAGCTTTAGAGCAGAGAATGGAAGCTTTAGATTTGAAGCCAGAAAATTTAGATGCTTTATTAATTACACACGAACATAAAGATCATATAAAAGGTGTAGGTATACTTTCCCGCCGCTATGATCTTCCGATTTATGCTAATGATGGTACCTGGTCAAAGGCAGAATCTGATTTAGGTAAGATTAAAACTAAAAACAGGCGAGTCTTTACAGGGGACTTTATAGTTGGGGATCTAAAATTTTCACCATATGCAATTTCACATGATGCTGTTCAGCCAGTCGGATATGTCTGTCAGGCTGGAGATAAAAAAATTGTTTTAGCTACTGACACCGGTGTCACAAATGAAGATATTATCACTAAAATTAAAGGAGCAGATTTTTTTGTTCTTGAATCAAATCATGATCTAGAAATGCTGATGACTGGTAAATACCCTTATTTTCTAAAGAACAGAATTAAAGGTGAAGAAGGACATCTATCTAATGATGATACAGCAGCTTTACTGCCATCTTTACTTAAAGATAATTTTCCTACAGTTGTTTTAGCGCATTTAAGTGAAAAAAACAATAATCCTAAAGTAGCTTATATTACTGTTAATAATGCTCTAAAAGAAGCTGGATTTAAAGTGGGTAAAGATTTAAGGATGGGTTGTGCTTCACAGTCTAAAACAACACCACTCTTTAGACTTGATAAAAAAGAAAAAAATAAGGAACTATTTTAACTATGAATATTAATATTATAACGGTTGGCAGTTTGAAATCTTCATTTTTAGAACCAGGTATCCAGGAATTTAAGAAACGTTTAAGTCGCTATTGTGAGTTGAATATTATTGAAGTTAAAGATGAAACTGTTCCAAAAAATTATTCAGATAAAGATATAGAAGCACTGCAGGCATTAGAAGGTGAAAGAATAGTAAAAAATATTCCTGAAAGAAGCTATGTTTTTGCTCTTGATGTAAAAGGAAAACCAATGACTTCAACTGGTTTTGCTAAGTCTCTTAATAATCTTCAAGTTAGGGGATACAGTTCTTTCTCTTTTATAATTGGGGGAGCAACAGGTTTAAGTGAATTTGTACTGCAGCAGGCAGATTATAGATTTTCTTTATCTCATATGACATTTACTCATCAGATGATTCGTTTAATTTTGCTGGAGCAGATTTATCGGGCTTTTAAAATTAATAATAATGAGCCATATCATCTTTAATCTGCACCTTCCGTTTAAGGAACCATTATTTTTCAAAAAAATTAATAATAAAAAAGTGCCATTAATCCAAAAATTAATTTAGATTATAGGCACTTTTTTCATGTTTTATTTTCTTGAGTAAAATTCTATAACAAGTTGATCATTTATTTCAATTGGAATTTCATCAATATTAATTTCTGAAATTAATTTTGATTCAAAATTATCGTAATCTCGCTCTAAATAACTGATTGGACTTAGATGTCTATCTAAAAAATTTTCTCTAAATAAATCATTTTTCCTATATTTATTTCTGAGAGAAATCTGATCTCCAATTTCAATTTGATAAGATGGAATATCTATTTTTTTTCCGTTAACTAAGATATGTCCGTGTACAACCATCTGTCTTGCCTGTCTAATTGAGCGAGCAAAACCAGCTCTATAAACTAAGTTATCAAGTCTTTTTTCCAATTTTTTTATCAAATTATCACCAGTTACACCATTTTCTTGTGCAGATTTTTGGACATAACGACTAAATTTTTTCTCCATTAAACCATAGTAAGCACGCAGTCTCTGTTTTTCCAAAAGCTGCTGACCATAATTTGATAATTTTTTATTTTCTCGATTAAAAGTGCTGTCTGCTCTTTTCATTGCCTTAGGATGTCCGTAAACATTAATACCCAATCTTCTTGATTCTTTAAAACGTGGTCCTCTTTTTCTGGCCAATTTTAAGTTTCCTCCTATTAATAACTTTTAGCCGCGGTCATTAATCCATAGTTATTTTATCAAGATTATAGAGCTATTTATAGTTCTTGTTTAACAATTTGAAAACTAAATTAGACTAACTTTAATAATTTTAGCTAAATTCATTTACAAAGCAGAGAGTAATATAATATAATATAAAATAGAGTAGATAATAATTTTAAGTTATGAGGTGTCAAATTTTGAATTGTAAAGTTTGTGGAAGTGATAATTTAGAAAAGATAAATATCAAAGATAAGTATTATCACTGTAATGATTGTGAAGTAATTTTTGTTGAGCCAGAAGAAATTTTAGACCAAAATGAAGAAAAAGAAAGATATGAAGGGCATGATAATAATCATCAAAATGATGGTTATGTTAAAATGATGCAGGATTTTATAGAGAAAGTGCTGGCAGCTCATCTGAATCTAGAAGAAATAAATGATGTTTTAGAGTTTGGATGTGGTCCAGGTCCAGTTTTAGCTGATCTCTTAAAAGAAAAAGGACTTAATGTTGATTTATATGATCCTTATTTTTTTTCAGAAAAAGTTTTTAAAGAAAAACAATATGACTTAATTACATCGACAGAAGTTTTTGAACATTTTTCTGATCCCATCAAGGAGATGAAATTATTAACTTCACATTTAAAAGAAGGGTCTTATCTGGCAGTAATGACTTCTTTTCATCCAGGACCAGAAGAATTTGAAGATTGGTGGTACAAGTGGGATCCTACCCATATAGTCTTTTTTAATGAAAAAACTTTTAGTAAAGTTGCTTCAATTTTTGATTTGGAAATAATTTATACTGATCAAAAAAAATATATTCTTTTTAAAGTTTAGAGGAGGAGAGACTCTTGAAAAAAGTTCTAGTGTTGATGACAGCTGTTTTTGCCTTATTTTTTCTTTTAACAGCGGCAGTAAGTGCTGAAGAGCTTGATGTTTGGGAACAAGCAAAAGAAGAAGGGGTGCATTTTCGTGCCGTAGGTAATGAACCTGGTTGGCTGGTTGAAATAAGAGATGATAAAAGAATAAAATTTGTTAATGATTACGGTGATTTAGAGATTAAAGCACCGGTAGATGATTTATGGCTTGGGCCAGCTGGAGAAGATAAGATTTATTATGTAGAAAATGAGGCTGTTCAATTCCAGGTTATTATAATGAAAAAAAGCTATCAAGATACGATGAGTGATGAAAGTTATCCTTATCAGGTAAGAGTAGTTTTTCCAAATAAAAGTTATGTTGGTGGAGGCAGATTATTAATTCAGACTGAAAATTAAAATAAAGTTTAGATAAAAAATCCCTGCAGTAATTTTGCAGGGATTTATATTATTAATCTAAATTAATTTTTACTGGTGTTTGGTTAGAGAGGTTGTCACTAACCGGACATCTTTCTTTAACTATTTTTAGCCATTTACTTAAAGTTTCTTGCTCAGCATCTGTTTTAACAGCAACTGAAACTTCAATTTCTTGATAGCCGGCTCTCTTTTTTTCTGATTTACCTCTAAATTTTGCAGGATCAAGTTTACCTTTAATATCAATTTTTAAGTCATCTAGCTTAAAACCCATTTCACTGGCAACGAGATGCCCCACAATGTTCAAACAACCTGCTAAAGATGCTAATAGATATTCGACTGGATTAGGACCTTCTCCCCCGCCTCCAAGTCTTTCCGGTTCATCAATAGTAATTTTTAAACCTCCAGCTGTTTCAACAACTGTTTTAGTAGCATTTTCACCATGTGCCTGAATAGAATACTTTGCTATAATTATAATCACCTTCCATAGAAAATTATTTTTAATTACTCTATTAATTAATTCTATGATTTAAATCAAAATCCTTTTTTTAAAATATCATTAAAGTCTTTACAGATGTCATGACAGATGATAGAATAATCAGCACAGCAGTTAATTAAATTATTGAGGTGATAAAAATTAAAACTAAGGAAAGACGAAAAAAATTACTGCAGAGGTTAAAAGCATCTCAGCAGGCATTGATTGGTTCTCAATTGGCAGAGGAATTTGGAGTTAGTCGTCAGGTCATTGTTCAGGATATCGCTCTTTTAAGGGCAGAAGGGGAGAAGATCGTTGCCACTTCTCAGGGATATTTTTATGAAGAAAATTTGGGAATGCCAACTGTTAAAACTTCTATTGCCTGTTCTCATGATGATCAGCAGGAGTTAAGAGATGAACTTTTAACTATTGTTAATTATGGAGCTAGAGTTATTGATGTTAAAGTTGAACATCCAATTTATGGTGATCTCAGCGGTAACTTAATGATCAGCAGTATAGAAGAGGTTGATAATTTTATCGATAATTATCAAGAAAATAAAGCTGAATTACTTTCAAAATTAACTGATGGAGTTCATCTGCATACAATTGAAGCTGTTAATAGACAAGTTTTAAAAAAAATTAAAGAGGAATTAAAAGAAAAGGGTTATTTGCTTGAAGAATAATTTTTTGTTTTTACTGTAAAGACAGCTGTAAACTTATACTGTAATATGGGGGTTATAAATTTGGAAAATGATAAATTAAAAAAATTACGATTGCTTTATGCAGCATTAATTTTAATGCTGGTACTTAGTGCTTTTGCTGTTCCTTATCTCATGTTAAATTCAATTAATCTTTTTAGAGGGGCTTTTCTATTCTGGCTTCTTTTTGCTTTAATTGTTATTTTTTTAACTATAAAAATCACAACTTACTGGAGGAATAATTAATGCCAATATCATATTTATATACTGCAATAATTTTATACATAATAATTGGTTCAATAGTTGCTTTAATGGCCAGAAGAGAAATGAATGATGGAGTTGTCGAATATTTTTTAAGTGGTAGGAATACAGGAGGTTTTGTGGCTGCTCTTTCTTATAGTGCTACTACTTATAGTGCTTTTATGATGATTGGTCTGGCAGGCTTTACATATTCTGGTGGAGTTGGAGCTCTTGGGTTCGAGTTAGTTTACCTATCTGGTTTGTCTCTGGTAGCATTTTTTGGACCCCGTTTTTGGTTGATTGGTAAAAAGAATAATTATGTTTCTCCCTATGAAATGCTGGGTGATCGCTATCAAAACCAGTGGATAGCTTTTGCAGCTTCACTTTCAGCCTCTATTTTTTTAATCCCATATCTTGCTGTCCAGCTTATGGGGGTTGGTTATCTATTAAGCGGACTTTCTGGGGGTGAAATACCATTTATGATTGGGGTTGGAATTGCGGTTGTCTTAGCTATTGCCTGGGCTTTAATTGCTGGGATGAAGTCTGTTACCTGGACAGATTCGCTGCAGTCACTGATTATGATTCTAATCAGTGTTATAATTTTATTTTATGTAATCTACCAGCATTTAGGTGGTTTTAAAGATTTCTTCGATTCATTATCAGTTCTGGAAGGAAATGTACTAACCGTACCTGGACCGGGCTTTTTCAAATTCAAAACTTTTCTGGGCTTGAGTCTACCCTGGTTTTTCTTTTCTATTTCTAATCCTCAGGTCAGTCAGCGGCTCTTTATTCCCCGTGATTTAAAAGCAATGAAAACGATGATCAAAGGTTTTTTGCTTTTTGGTTTTATATATACTCTGGTTTCAGTATTTTGGGGTTTTTCGGCTCGACTTTTAATTCCTGGACTGAGCAATGCTGACCTTGCGACACCAGAACTGCTGGCATCTCAATATGTGCCGACTGGTTTAGCACTGGTGGCCATGATTGGAATAACAGCTGCTGCAATTTCTACAATTGACTCGATAATGCTGACTTTATCTTCACTTGTAGTCAGAGATATTTTTAAAAATATGGATGATAATTTAGATCAAGATCAAAATTTAAAACAGCTGCGGACTGCTAAAATTGCTATTTTAATTATTGCTCTTTTAGGATTTTTCTTTGCAATTCAAGAGCTAGATTTAATTGCTGCTCTCTCAGTAGCAGCTTCAATTGGGCTGTTGGTTGTAGTTCCTTCAATGTTTGGTGCATTTTTCTGGAAGCAAGCCACAGCTGCTGCTTCTTTGAGCAGTATTATAATTGGTTCAATTACTGCTTTATACCTCCAGTTTAGCAGTTGGAGTCCGCTGGGTCATGGTGCTGGAGTTTGGACTCTGGTAGTCTCAACAGCGATCTTTATTATTCTCAGCTTATTCACAAAAGCGCCTAAAAAGAAGGCAGATGAGTTTATTGATTATATTAATAAAGAGTGCAACAGGAGGAATATAATTTAGAGCTTAAATTTAGATAAAAACTTAGAAAAATTTAAAATCGTAAAAATTGAGCTTGACAAAAGATTCTTTATAAGGTAAAATTAAAAAAACTTGAGCTAAAGCCAAAAAATAATAAATAATATTAAAAAACTGTGATCAGGGAAAGTAATTGGAACTATTTATCTCAGCGAAGCGGGGTTAGTGAGAGCCTGCCGATAAATATTTTAATGAAGTTCCCCTGTGAGTTGTTAGCTGAACACAAAAGTAAGCTCGTACCGGCGGTCTACCGTTATCCTGACAGATTATTGGAACTAAATCAGTTTCTGTAATTGTTGAGTGGGCTTTTTAGCCAAAAAGATTGGTACCACGAGAATTCAAACCCTCGTTCTTTAATTAGAACGGGGGTTTTTTGCATTTTCTGGTCAATTTCTGAAAAGATTAGATAAACTGGCAGCTGCCTGATATGATTTAAAATTAATTTTCAAAAAATTGGTTTCGTAAACGGTAGCTGCAATAGCTGCAGCTAAAAATAACATAATAGGAGTGAGTAGATGAGTAGTTTAGAATACGGATATTTAGGGCCACCTGGAACTTTTAGTGAACAGGCAATCTCGATTTACTGTCAAAAATATGGAGGTACAACAAAAGATTTTTCATCAATTAGAGACATTGTAAAAGCATTAATAAATGATCAGGTTGAGCTGGGGCTGCTGCCTCTAGAAAACTCACTTGAGGGATCAGTTAACTTAAGTCTTGACCTTTTGTATCAACATCCAGACTTAAAGCTTTATAGAGAAATTATATTACCTATTTCGCATTATCTGCTGGTTCAAAAAGGAGTAACTAAAACTGACATTAAAGAGATTTATAGTCATCCACAGGCAATTGCTCAATCTGGAGATTTTTTAGCAGAGAAGTTTGGAAAAGCAAAGATTGTTTATACCGACAGCACTGCTGCAGCAGCTAAAAAAGCATTAGAATCTAAAAACAGGGCAGCTGTTGGATCAATAAGATTAGCTGAGATATATGATCTTAAAATTATAGAAAAAAATTTACAGGGCGATTTACCCAATTCAACCCGCTTTGTTCTAGCAGCAAAAAAAGGCAAAGATTTTTCGGACAATAATCACCTTGGAGAATCTGCAGAAAGTGATTTTAAGACATCAATTATTTGTGCTCCAGAAGTCAATGAAGCAGGAATACTTTATAAAATGCTTGGTAAATTTGCTGAAGAAAATATTGATCTAACAAGAATTGAATCTCGTCCCAGCCGCCAGCAGCTTGGTGAATATATTTTTTACATTGATTTAAAAGGTTGTATTAGTGATAAAAAACTAAATTCAGCCCTGAAAAAAGTGGAAAAGATGTCATCTTATTTTAGACTTTTAGGTTCTTATACAAAGACAGTAATGGAATAATTTGTATTTTTAAAATTGAATATTTGGGCGAAAAAGCAGTATTTTTATTTGACAGAAGTAAAATTGCCTGCTATAATACTCATTAAATAAATAAATTTCCTTAAAAACTTTGAAAGAGGACCTAGTAAGCAGTCTGCTGAAATACACCTCTTGAGTTGCCAGCTGAAAGTTAATCGAGTAAGCTTAAAGGCCGTCAACCGTCGTTACCCGGTGCGGAAGTGTTAGCTTCCAGAGAGATAATCTGTTATTTAATGAGATTAAAACAGGTGGTACCGCGATTTCAATCGCCCTGACTAGGGGCGATTTTTTGCATTTTTATAGTATTTTTAGAAAATATCAAGTGGGAATAATAATTTATTTAGACATCAATCAAAAACAAATTTCGACAAAAATCGGGTAGTTCACGGTGCCTGTACAAAAAATTGAGGAGTGAGTAGAAATGATAGCAGTATTAAAAAGAAATGCAAGTCAAGACGATAAGAATAAAATTATTGAGGTAATTCGAGGAGAAAATTTTGAGGTTCACCCAATTCAGGGAGTCGAAAAAACAGTTGTAGGTGTTTTAGGTGATCCAGCTAGAAAATCAAACTTAAAGGAAAAGTTAGAGACAATGGGAGCAGTTGAAAAAGTTGTTTTAATTTCTGATCCGTATAAACTAACAAGCTGGAATTTCAAACAGGAAAAGACAGTTGTTGATTTAGGTGATGGAGTTAAAGTTGGAGGCCCAGAACTGACAGTAATGGCAGGACCGTGCTCTGTAGAAAATAGAGACCAGATTATAGAAACAGCAAAAATTGTTAAGGCTGGCGGTGCTAAAATTTTACGCGGAGGAGCATTTAAGCCAAGAACATCTCCCTATTCTTTTCAGGGTTTAGGAGAAGAGGGTTTAAAGTTAATGGCAGAAGCAAGAGAGGAAACCGGTCTAAAAATTGTAACTGAATTGATGGATATTGAACATATTGATGTTGTTTGTAAGTATGCAGATATTATTCAGATCGGAGCTCGAAACATGAAAAATTACTCACTTTTAAAAGAAATTGGTAAACTCGATAAACCAGTTATGCTCAAACGTGGGATGGCAGCTACGATTAAAGAATGGCTTTTAGCTGCGGAATATGTAATGAATAATGGTAATCATAATGTTATTTTATGTGAAAGAGGAGTTAGAACTTTTGGTGAAGAGACAAGGAATACAATGGATTTAAGCTCAATTCCTTTAGTCCAGCAGTTAAGTCATTTACCAGTAATTGCTGATCCCAGTCATGGTACAGGTCGCTGGGAATTAGTAACTCCAGTTGCTAGAGCTGCTGTAGCTGTTGGAGCAGATGGAATTATGGTTGAAGTTCATCCAGATCCCCAAAATGCACTTTCTGATGGACCACAGTCATTAAAACCTAAAAATTTCCAGTTAATGATGGATGAAATAAATGCTATTTCCAAATCTCTGCATAGTTTTGAAGCTAAAGAGAGAAAAATAGCATATGCCTAAATTTAAAAATGCCGCTGTTGTCGGGGTGGGCTTGATTGGAGCCTCCCTGGCAGCAGCTTTAAAAAAATCTGATCCTGAAATTAAAATAACAGCAGTTGATAGATGTGCAGAAACTATTGAAAAAGCAGAGAAACTGGGAATTATTGATCAGGGTTTTACTGATATTAAAAATAACTTAAAGGATGCAGAGCTAATTTTTATTGCAGTACCTGTAGCAGCAATTCCTTCAGTGATTAGAAAAATTAAAGCTGGAAGTGATGGAAAACAGATTTTAGTTGATGCCGGCAGTACAAAAAAAGAGATTATGCTGCAGGCCCAGGAAATTTTAAAGGGAACTAAAAAAATATTTATTGGGGGACACCCGATGGCTGGTTCTCATAAATCAGGTTTAGACTGGCATCAGGTTGATTTATTTAAAGATGCACCTTTTATTCTGACTCCATGGATTAAAGAAAGCAGGAGTCTTTTACCAATAAAAGAGGCTTTAAATGATTTAGCTGTAGATGAAGAACTGCTGCAGCAGCTTACAGAATTAATCAAAAATTTTGGGGCTAAAGTTCATATTATTTCGGCTGAAGAACATGATCGCTGTACCGCTTATTTAAGTCATCTTCCCCATCTATTATCTTCAGCTTTAGTTAATTTAAGTTCGCGCAAGGATTTTGAAAGCAGTTTTTTAGAGCTTTCTGGAAGTGGTTATCGAGATATGACCAGAATTGCGGGAAGTTCTCCAGATTTATGGCAGGATATAATTATTTCTAATAGAAAAAATTTGGCAGAGTTAGTAAGTGAATATAGAACTGAATTAAAAGAATTACAATTTAACTTAGAAAATAATAAAAAAAATAAAATTTATAATTTTTTAGCACGGGCAGCAGAAATCAAAAATCAAAGTAGAGAGAAATGAGGAGAAAAAGATGTTATATAAAGTTAATCCAGCAAAAAAAATCAGTGGTGAAATAAAGGTTCCAGGTGATAAGTCGATTTCTCATAGGTCATTAATTTTAGCATCGATAGCCGAAGGAGAAAGCGAAATTGAAGGTCTATTAGAAGCAGAAGACTGTTTAAGCACAATGGAAATTATGCGTGATTTGGGTATAGAAATTGAAAAAAAGGCTAAAAGGGAATATAATGTTAAGGGTAAGGGTCTTGATGGGCTTGAGGAAGCCGATGATGTTTTAGATTGTGGAAACTCAGGTACGTCAATGAGACTTTTAGCTGGACTTTTAGCATCTCAAGACTTTTATTCAGTTTTGACAGGAGATCATTCACTGCGTAAACGGCCGATGCAGAGAATAATTGGACCGCTATCAAAAATGGGTGCACAAATTTGGTCCCGCCGGGATGGCTTAGCCCCACTTAGCATTAAAGGTCAAAAATTAAAAAATATGGAATATAAGCTTCCTGTCGCTAGTGCTCAGCTTAAATCTTCTATCTTATTGGCATCTTTAAAAACAGAAGCTGAAACTGTAATTATTGAGCCGGCAGTTTCCAGAGATCATACAGAAAGAATGCTTAAGGGTGCTGGTATCGATTTAGAAATTAAAGAAGATCGGATTATTTTGAAAAAAGCAGCTAAAAGAAAGTTAAATCCTTTTAAGATAAAGGTCCCTGGAGATATTTCTTCAGCAGCTTTTTTTATTGCCGCAGCTCTCTTAGCAGAAAGTGGAGAACTTTTAATTAAAAATGTTGGAATTAATCAAACCCGTAGTGGATTTTTAGAAGTTGTAGAAGCAATGAATGGGAATATTGAACTTCTAAACCAAAAAGATCAAGGTGGTGAACCAACTGCAGATATTTTAGTTAAAGCATCTAAATTAAAGGGATGTGAAGTAAGTGGAGAAATTATCCCTCGTCTAATAGATGAAATTCCGATTATTTCTGTAATGGCAGTTATGGCAGAAGGTAAAACTGTAATCAAAGATGCAGAAGAACTGAGGGTTAAAGAAACAGATCGGATTAAAGCTGTAGTAACCGAATTTGAAAGATTGGGCATAGAAATTAAAGAAAATAATGATGGAATGGAAATTGAAGGAATTCAGACAGTTGAAGGTGGAATTGAAGTTAAAAGTTATCATGATCATCGAATAGCAATGTCACTGGCAGTCTTAGCCTTAAATACCGAAAAAGGAATTACTATTAATGGTAGTGAAATTATTGCTACTTCTTTTCCTAATTTTAAAGAACTCTTATTAGAGGTGATAAAATGAAAAAGATAATTGAAGATATTGCAAATGGAGTTAAGGAAATTAGTCGTTATCAAGCAGGTAAAAGTATAGAAGAAGTAAGAGAGGAATATGAATTAGAAAAAATAGTTAAACTTGCTTCTAATGAAAACCCTTTGGGACCTGCAATTCAAGTAATCGATACAATACAATCAGAGGCTAAAAACATTTCTCTTTATCCAGATTCAGATAGTAAAGAGTTAAAATCTGCTCTTGCAGAAAAATATCAACTGGATCAAGAAAAAATATTTATAGGGAATGGAACAGATGAAATTTTAGATCTTTTAATGACTTTGATTTTAAAGTCAGGCGATGAAGTTATTCAGGGAGATCCATCATTTATTAAATACGAACTATCAGTAAAATCAAGAGATGGTACCAGTATAAAGGTTCCTCTGGACGAAAATTACAAACATGATCTTAAAGCAATGGAATCTGAGATTACTGATCAGACTAAAGCAATTTTAATTTGCAATCCCAATAATCCAACTGGAACGATATTAAAAAAAGAAGAAATCGAATCATTTTTAGAGCGTATTTCAGATGAAATTTTAGTGATAGTGGATCAGGCTTATCATGAGTACATAACTGCAGAAGATCCTTTTGATGGAGTTGAACTTTTAGCTAAACACTCTAATCTGATGCTGATGCGTACTTTTTCAAAAGTTTATGGACTGGCCGGGATGAGAATAGGTTATGCTCTGGCTGATCCAGAATTAATAGATTATTTAAATAGAATTAGAGGTCCTTTTAATGTGAATAGATTAGCTCAAAAAGCTGCAGTAACAGCTTTAAAATCAGAATCTCATTTAGAGATCTGTCAGAACTTGAACGAAAAAGAAAAAAAGTTTCTTTATCAAAAATTCGAAGAACTAGATTTAGAGTATATAAAAACAGAGTCTAATTTTGTTATGGTCAATACAAAAATGCCTGCTGACGAAGTTTTTCAAAAGCTGCAGCAGGAGGGAGTAATCATTAGATCGGGCAAACAATTTGGAATGGATACTTGGATTAGAGTAACTATCGGAACTAGAGCAGATAATGAGTATTTCATTAGAAAGTTAAAAGCGTTATTAATAGAAGGGAATGACTAATATGATAGCTGTACTTAAACGTGGAGCAACTAAAGAAGATGAGCAAAAAGTAGTTGAGTTAATAGAGTCAGAAGGTTTTTCTGCTCACCCAGATACAGGAGCTGAAACAACAATTGTTGGTGTTGTTGGAGCCGCACCTGAAAAAAAAGTTAATTTAAAAGAAAAACTGCAGGTTATGAGTTCTGTAGAGAAGGTAGTTGTTATCTCTGATCCATATAAATTGACAAGTTGGAATTTCAAACAGGATAAAACAATAATTGATTTAGGAGATGGAGTTACAGTTGGTGGTAAGGAACTGACTGTGATGGCTGGGCCCTGTTCTGTAGAAAACGAGGAACAGATCTTAGAAACAGCCAGGATAGTTAAGGATGCAGGAGCTAAAATACTTCGTGGTGGTGCATTTAAGCCGAGAACTTCACCTTATTCATTTCAGGGTCTGGGTGAAGAAGGACTTAAACTCTTAGCAAAAGCTAGAGAAGAAACTGGTCTTAAAATTATTACAGAACTAATGGATATTGAGCATATAGATGTTGTCTGTGAATATACAGACATTATTCAGATTGGCGCTCGAAACATGCAGAATTATGCTTTATTAAAAGCGATTGGAAAACTTGATAAACCAGTTATGTTAAAGCGCGGTATGGCAGCAACAATTAAGGAATGGCTTTTGGCTGCAGAATATGTGATGAACGAAGGAAATCACCAGGTTATTTTATGTGAAAGAGGAGTTCGAACTTTTGGTGAAGAAACAAGAAATACAATGGACTTAAGTTCAATTCCTTTAGTCCAAAAATTAAGCCACCTGCCCGTAATTGCTGACCCAAGTCATGGTACTGGTTTGTGGGAATTAGTGACCCCAGTTGCTAGAGCAGCTGCTGCTGTTGGAGCAGATGGAATCATGGTCGAAGTTCATCCTCATCCAGAAAATGCTTTATCTGATGGACCTCAGTCTTTAAAACCAGCTAACTTTAGACTGCTGATGGATGAATTAAATGCTATTATGACTTCTCTAAATTCATTTAAATCTAGAGAAAAGAAAATTGCCTATAAATAGCGCAGAATTTAACAATAGAGATAAACGAGAATTGAGTAATCCAGATATCTAATTATTGAGGAGGCAATTTAATGTTTGAATATATAACAGCTGGAGAATCACATGGTCCAAGAGTAACTGCAGTGATCAAAAGTCTTCCTGCAGGGCTGAGAGTAGAAGTTGAGAAGATAAATGAACAGCTATATAGAAGACAACAGGGTTATGGCCGGGGTGGACGTATGAAAATAGAAAGTGATCAGGTAATAATTAATTCTGGTCTTAGACACAAGCAAAGCCTTGGTACACCTTTGAGTATGACTATTGAAAATAAAGACTGGCAGAATTGGATAGAAGCAATGGCACCTGATAAAGAAAGATCAGATGAGGTAGAAGCGCTGACTAATCCTCGACCAGGGCATGCTGATCTACCTGGGGCTTTAAAATATAATCATCGAGATTTAAGAAATGTACTCGAAAGAGCAAGCGCTAGAGAAACTGCAGCTAGAACGGCAGTTGGTGCTGTAGCAAAACAATTTCTTTCGGAATTTGATCTTAATGTCTACAGTCATGTTGTGCAAATTGGCAGCTTAGAAAGTGAAAGCTGGACTGATTTAAAAGCAAAAGATCCAGAAAGATTTGAGAATGAAAATGCTGTTAAGGAATATTTTTCTAGTTTAGATGAGACACCACTTCGTTGTGGTGACAGCAGTAAAACTGAAGCAATGAAAGATTTAATTGATTCCTGGCGGGAAAACGGAGACTCAGTTGGAGGAGTTTTTGAAATAGTTGTTACAGGAGTGCCAGTTGGTTTAGGCAGCCATGTTCACTGGGATTTAAAGCTGGAAAGCAAATTAGCAGCTCAGTTAATGGGAATTCAGGCGATAAAAGGTGTAGAAATTGGTTCAGGCTTTAAAGGAGCTGGACTTCCTGGTTCTAAAGCTCATGATGAAATTTTTTATGATCTCAAACAGGGTTTTCACCGCAGCTCTAATCAGGCAGGTGGTATTGAAGGTGGAATGAGTAATGGAGAAGAATTGATTATTCGCCTGGCAATGAAGCCGATACCAACTTTAGCTCAAGCTTTACATTCAGCAGATATAATTTCTAAAAAAGAAACTACTGCTGCTAAAGAACGCTCAGATGTTTGTGCGGTTCCAGCTGCCAGTATAGTTGGGGAGGCAGTTACTGCTATTGTTCTGGCTCAGAGTGCAGCTGACAAATTTGGTGGAGACAGTATGCTTGAAATTAAACGCAATTATAAGAATTATTTAGAACAGCTAAGAAAGTTTTAATCTAATTAATACATTTTTTTAATTTTTCTCTCACGTTTTTATCACATTCCTTGTTTATACTATTAATTGAGAAATGAGAAATAAACAAAAAATATTTAAAAATTAAAATCAAAATTCTCAAAGGAGTGTTTTAAAAATGAAAAAGATTTTACTTTCGCTTATATTGATAACTGTTTTGATGGTTCCGACAACTGTAATGGCTCAAGATATGGAAATCAATGGTGAACAGCCAGCTGATTCGTCACTTGCAGAAAACATGAACAGTAATTCTACAGTAGCAGAGGTAAATGGTGAAAAAATCACTCAAGAAGAATTAAATCAGCAGGCAAATGTAAATCAATTGTTACAGCAGTTAAGTCAGGTTGATCAACAGCTGGTTAAAATATTAACTGAATCTAAAGCAGGAAATAATGTTTTAGAAGAATATCAAAAAGAACAACTTGATTCAATTATTGATAATGTTTTACTTAAACAGCAGGCAGCAGAAGAAGGAATAAGTCTCAGTTCTCAGGAAAAAGAAGAAATTTATAAAAATCAAAAACAAGCAATCTTAGATCAAAACAAGATGGATGAAGAACAGTTTGTATCAGCTTTAGAACAGCAGGGTTATGAGAATGAAAAAGAATATAAAAATGAGTTTCTAAATAATCCGCAGCTTAAAATAAATAAGCTAATTGACGAAGAAATAGCAGCTGACATTGAAGTTAGTGAATCAGAAATTAAAGAAGCTTATGAAGAAAATAAAGAAGTTTTTGCTAAAGGCAAAGATAATGTTTCATTTGAAGAGTTAAAACCAGAACTTGAACAGATGTTAAAACAGCAAAAAAAGGGAGAGCAAGTAGAAGAATATTTAAGTAATTTAAGAGAAGATGCTGAAATAACTAAAAATATTTAACCCTCCTTGAGATATATTTTGTAAAAGCAGGTTCCAATTGGGACCTGTTTTTATTTAAATCAGATGTCTAAATATCTAAAAAAATTTTAAAGAGTTTTAATCTTTCTCTCACAGTTTTCTCACATTTATAAAATATAATTTTAATTAGATAATAAAAAAGTTTTTTCTTAACTAAAAATGTTTCTATAGTTAAGCAAAATAGTAATTTAAAGGGAGTGCTTTATTTAATGAAAAAGATTTTAATTTCAATTTTATTAATAACTGTTCTGATGGTTCCGACAACTATAATGGCTCAAGATATGGAAATGAACGGCAATCAGCCGGCAGATCAATCATTAAATCCTAATGATCAGGTTGTAGCAACTGTTAATGGCGAAGAAATAACTTCTCAACAGTTAGCTCAGCAGGCAAATGTTAATCAAATTCTGCAGCAGGTAAGTCAGGTAGATCAACAATTAGCTCAGATCTTAGCTAGTTCTGATGCTGGTAGTAAGGTAATGGAAGAACTGCAGAATGCAAAATTAGACAGCATTATTGATAATGTCTTATTAAAGCAGGCTGCAGAAGAAGCTGATATTACTTTAAGTCAAGATGAAAAAGATGAAATTTATCAGCAGCAGAAAAGTGCAATTTTAGAACAGCAGCAGATGGATGAAGAGCAGTTCTTATCTATCTTAGAACAGCAGGGTTATGAAAATGAAGCTGCATATAAAGAAGAATTTAGTAATAATCCACAAATCAAAATTAATAAATTGATTGAAGAAAAAGTTGTTTCAAATATTGAAGTAAGTGAAGAAGAACTGCAGCAGGCGTATGATGAGAATAAAGATGCTTTAGCTCAAAGTGGTCAGGATACTTCATTTGAAGAAATCAAACCCCGTTTAGAACAGATGCTGAAACAGCAAAAACAGGGCCAGGCAATAAACGATTATTTATCTGAATTAAGAGAAGAAGCTGAAATAGAAAAAAATATTTAGATAAAAGTGTTTAAATAAAAGTGTTTAGATAAAAGTTAGATAAACTAAAGTCCTGCCATAAAAAGCAGGGCTTTTTTCTTTATGTTATAATAAAATAAAAATCCAGCTTTAAGGATGTGAAATAATGAGTGAGAAAAAAGTTTTGATTATTGATGATGACCCACATATCAGAGAAATCTTAGAAGATTATCTTAAATTTGAGGGTTTTAGTGTTTATGCAGCAGAAGATACCGAAAAAGGATATCAGCTTTTAAATGCAGATGATTTTGATGTTTTAATTTTAGATATTATGCTTCCAGATGAAGATGGTTGGGAATTTTGTCAGCGAATTAGACCTGAATTTGAACTACCAATTATTTTTTTAAGTGCTAAAGATGAGTCAACTGATAAAATAACAGGTTTAGAATTAGGAGCAGATGATTATATTACAAAACCATTTAGTCCTCGTGAAGTTGTAGCAAGAATCAAAGCAGTTTTGCGCAGATATCAGAATGATTCAGAAACTGCTAATTCAATCCAGTTTGGCAGTCTAATAATTAATAAAGAGGAACACTTTATAAAGTATAATGATGATATCATTGAATTAACACCAAAAGAATTTTCTTTGCTCTGGCATCTGGCTAAAAACCCTAAAAAAGTTTTTCGGAGAGAAAACTTATTAAAAGCAGTTTGGGGTTATGATTATTTTGGGGATGTACGTACAGTTGATACTCATATTAAATCACTGCGCCAGAAGTTAGGAGAAGCAGCAGAAGCTATAGAGACAGTCTGGGGGGTAGGTTATAAATTTGAAGCTAAAAAATTGGAAGACTGACAGTCTGTTTAGTAAATTATTTTTTAGATTTATTATTCTTTCATTAATCATAATAATTATATTTGGTTTAACAGTTATTTATTATTTAGAAGATTTTCTCTATAACCGAAGAAAAAATGAAGTTTTATATAATTTAAATCAGTTAAAAAGTGATCTCAAGCAGCCGCTGCTTGCTGGAGATGAAAAAAGAATTAATGAAATATTGAGCCTGACTGCCCGCCAGAACAGGGGTCAGATCTGGCTTACAGATCAAGAGGGTGCTATTATATATAGCTTTCCCAGCCGCAGTGATGAAAAAGTTGACTTTGAAGGATATACACAAATATTTGATGATAAAATGCTGTCCAGTCGAGTTGAGTCAGATCAGTTTGATAAGCCAATGCTTTTAAATGCAGCTTCAATGGATGTTGGACCAGGTAAATATGGACTATTATTTTTCACATCTGTTCAGGGAATAAATTCTACTGTGGCTCAAATTCAAAAAATAATGTTTTATTTAATTGTATTTTCTCTATTCCCAGCTTTAATTCTTGCTTTTCTGTGGGCCAAAAATATTGCAAATCCTCTAAATGAGCTCAGCAAGACAGCAGAAGAAATTAGCAGGGGTAATTTTATAGAGCAAAATGAGGATCAAAAAACAAGAGAATTAAAAAATCTAGCTAAAAGTATTAATGAAATGTCAAAAACACTTTCTAAAAATATGAATAATTTAAAAGAAGAAAAAAACAAATTAAATTATATACTTTCTGGAATGGAAGAAGGAGTTTTAGCTATAAATTCTGATAAAGAAATAATACTATTAAATAAATCTTTTTCGGATATTTTTATTTCTCAGGCAGATTTTGTGCTTGATCAAGAAGGCAATTCAGGCTCTAATCTGCAGGATTTATTGAACAACCAAAAATTAACTTCATTAATTGAAAAAAGCATTAAAGAAAAAGAAAATAAAAGTTTGGAGATTAAAATTACAAACCCAGATAAATATTTACTTCTTCACAGCACTGTTATTTTTAAAGACGAAAAATTCTGGGGAGTTGTAGTTATTTTTCAGGATATTAGTGAGAGATGGCGTTTTGAAAAACTGCAGAATGATTTTGTAGCAAATGTTTCGCATGAATTAAAGACACCACTTTCATCTATCCGAGGCGCAGCTGAAATAGTTTATGATGGAGCAGTTAGCAGAAAAAAGGCCAGAGAAAAATATTTAAACATGATTATTGAAGAAAGCAACCGCCTGGAAACAATGGTTAATAATATTTTGAGTATTTCTGAGTTGAAATCAGATATTATTAATAAAAATACAGTTAATTTTTCAGAATTTCTTTATAATATGCTGGAAGACTACAAGGTTGTTAATGAGATTGAACAGGACTTTAACTATCAAATTCAAAAAGATATTCAAATTGAAATAGATGCTGATAAAATAAAAAGAGTAGTTATTAATTTGCTTGATAATGCAGTTAAATATTCTCCTGCTGAGGGAGAAATAAAAATTATTTTAAGTAAAACAGATTCAACCGTTAAATTTGCTGTTCAAGATCAGGGGCCTGGTGTGCCAGAAGCAGAAAGAAAAAATATCTGGGAAAGATTTTATAAAATTAACAAAAAAGCTTTTCAGAGTCAAAAAAGAGGAAGTGGCCTGGGGCTGGCAATTGTTAAAGATATAATAGAATTACATGGAGGCAGAGTTTATCAGAAAAACCTTGACTGCGGCTCAGAATTTGCATTTATCCTAAATACAGAAAGTTAATTTCACTATTGTAAATTGATTACTTACAATTAGTTATTTTTACTGGTATAATAATCAAGAACATAACAACAAATTAGGAGGCATTATAGATGACTAAGGAAAAAAAGAACGATAATTCATATCAGGCCAAAAATGCCTGGACAGAAATGGGTAAAGCAGAGCGGGAAGAGGTCTTTGCTTTTAATAAGAATTATGCAGAATTTTTAACTAAAAATAAAACCGAAAGAGAATTTGCCAGTGCAGCGATTTCAGAGTTAGAAGCGGCTGGTTTTAAAAATATTACTGAATATGAAAAATTAAAAAAGGGTGATAAAGTTTATGTAGAAAATCGCTCTCGTGCTTTAATGGCGGCAGTTATTGGAGAAAAAGATTTAAAAGAGGGTTTAAAAATTGTAGGAAGTCATATTGATTCACCAAGACTTGATTTAAAACCCAATCCTCTATATGAAGATGGTGAGATGGCAATGTTTAAGACCCATTATTATGGTGGGGTTAAAAAATATCAATGGGTAACAATGCCGCTTGCATTACATGGAGTTGTTGTTAAAGATGACGGTAGTCAGATAGAAGTCAAAATTGGGGAAAAGGAAGATGATCCAATCTTTTTTATTAGTGATGTCTTACCTCATCTTGGCAAAAAACAGATGAAAAAATCTATGAATGAAGGAATCAGTGGTGAGCAGTTAAATGTAGTTGTTGGCAGTATTCCTGTTGATGATGAAGACGCAAAAGATAAAATTAAAACGGCTGTCTTAAATCATTTAGAAGCTGAATATGACTTTAAAGAAGAAGACTTTATCAGTGCTGATCTTCAGGTTGTGCCAGCTTTTAAAACTCGTGATGCTGGTTTTGATAGAGCTTTACTTGCAGGTTATGGTCATGATGACCGTGTCTGCAGTTATACTGCTTTA